>CAXIBK010000010.1:0-23962 GCA_964022225.1 uncultured Paraperlucidibaca sp. | reverse complement strand
CCATCGAGCTCAAGATTGGGAACCATGGATTGAGTCTGTTGCCAGATCCAGCGCGGTGCTGACTCGCTAAAAAATACGATACCAATAGCAATGGCCAGCAATAGCACGACATAAAACAAAATCGTGCTGCTTAGCCGCCAAAACCAAGCCAGCATAAAAGCTAATATTTTGCCTGCTTTGCTGATTAGCGCGTTTGACGTTAACTTCTCGGTCAAAGTGCAGCCCCTAGCGTTAAGTGCAAACGCAGTGGTTTACCAGGCTCAGAAATAGCCGAGGCAATATCGAAACGAACAGGCCCAACAGGGGAAATCCAACGTATACCAACACCAGCACCGATTTTTAGCGGTTGCCAAGAGCCTGTATAGGCGTTGCCAGCATCAATAAATACGGCTGGTCGCCACGTTGGCAACCAACGCCAAGCATACTCAAGCGAGCCCGCCACTAGGTTTTGACCGCCGATACTGTCACCAGCGGCATTCAGCGGAGAAATACTGCGATAATCATAGCCTCGAACGCTGCTATCGCCACCGGCATAAAAGCGCGTACTGGGCGGCACATTACTGAAATCTGGGCTGATGATATGACCTAACTCTAGGCGCGTGAGAAACATATGGCGCTTGGACAAGGTGGTGAGATGGCGCCAATTTGCGCGTAGCAATAGAAAGTCTGCATCGGAGAAAAAGTCCCTGCTTGCAGCTTCAATTTGATATTGCTGATTAAAGCCGCGGATGGGATCAAGCCCACCTCGACTATCCAGTTTCGAGAGACTAACGCTAGGCACTAAAAACGCCTGTGCACCAGCCTCGCCGCTCTCACGCTGAAAGCGCTCCTCACTCAAGCGCAAGCCATATGTGCGCTGCCAATCTCTAACAGGTGCAATTACACGCTGCACGCCCAGCACCGATTTCGTGGTTTGGGTGTCATCAATATCATCGCGCAATACACCCGCTAGAAACTGAATAGTGTCTTCAATCGGGTGTTTATAAGGGATGCGATAGCGCACTTCGGCCTGCTGGCGCACTACGGAAACTTCGCTGCTGGCCTCAATACCATGGCCCTTTTCATTAAAACGCGGGCGCTGCCAATTCACGCTAATACGCGGGCCAACATCTGTGGCATAACCTAAACCAACAGACATTTTATTAGGCTTACGAACATCAACTTGCACAATTACAGGGCGCTGGCCTGCGCTGTTTTCTTCCTGCAGGTCAACGCGGACATCTTGGAAATAACGTGTATCGAGTAGATTTTTTTGCAGCGCCACCAGCTGCTTAGCGCTAATAGGGTCGCCCACTTGGAATGGCGTTAATGACTGCAACCACTTTGGCTCTATGGCATCTAAGGCTTTTCCATCTTGATCGAGAAAGCTCAGCTCCCCGAAATGCGAACGCGGGCCACGATCAAATACCAAGCTGATGTCTGCTTTATGGCTGAATAAATCTAGCGCAATGCGTTGCGTGACCCAATGGCCTGAATAATAGCCCCGCGATAAAGCCAAGCTCTCAACCGATTGCTTATAGTCGCTATAGGCGGCCTGATTCAGCACATCGCCTTTTTTCAGGGGAAATTTGGGTGGTCGAAAGCCACGATCTTGCTCGTTTTCACCTAGCCATTGCAGCTCAATATTATCAACAAGCACAGGCTCACCTGCTGCCACGATCACAGCCATGCCCTCGCCTGCAGGCGTAACACTAATTTCTGCATCGTAATAGCCAACGGCTTTTAAGGTGTCAGTAATGGCATCTTGCACAGCAACTGCACGCGCTCGCTTTGCCGCAGCAGTTAGAGGCTCGGGCTTTTTTTTGGTGAGGTCGATAACATCGAGCAACTCACCTTTTTCATACCAAGGCCCAGCTGCGAGCTCAACCACCGCGCGCAAGCTATCTGGCGTTACTTGAAAGCGCCAGTCATCTGCTTGCGCGACACTCGTTATTAGCAGCGCGGTCAACAGCAGAATGATTTTTTGCCAGATTCGGCGCATGCCCACAGCCTATGGAAAAATTAATGCGCCATGATAGCGATTATCGTCTTAGTCTGGGCATACTCGACGCTAAATTCCGCTACGAGTTTCACTTATGGTTTCGCTACGTCACGTACTCGCTCAGCGCCAATTTTGGCCATTATTTGGTACACAATTTTTCGGCGCCTTCAACGACAACGCGTTTAAGCAGGCGCTGATCTTATTACTAACTTACCAAACTGCCTCCTATAGCGAACTACCCGTTGGCCTACTTACCAATCTCTGCGCTGGCTTATTCATTCTGCCGTTCTTTCTATTTTCAGGCATCGCTGGGCAATGGGCTGATCGCTTCGAGAAGGCTCAACTTACCCGGCAAGTTAAAGTGCTAGAAATTTGCCTGATGAGTGTGGCCTTTCTTGGCTTTTATTTGCAGTCATTGCCGCTACTGCTCATCACATTATTTGGCATGGGCTCACAGTCAGCACTATTTGGCCCAATCAAATACGCATGGTTGCCCGAGCGCCTAGCCCCCAATGCTCTAATGCCCGCCAACGCCTTAGTTGAGACCGCCACATCTTTGGCGATCTTGCTTGGCAGCTTATTTGGCGGCGTATTAGTTACCGTGTTTGATGCTGATGTCGCTGTACTGGGTGGCAGCCTGATTTTCCTAGCTGTGGTTGGTTGGGCTTTTAGCCGTAATATGCCGATCGGTGTTGCCATCGAGCCAAAACAGCGCACTGACTATCATATTGTGCGTAACACCAAGGCCTGCTTGGGCGCACTGCGAAGCAATGCCTTTCGCTGGCAACTAAGCTTAGGCATTTCATGGTTTTGGTTATTTGGCGCACTTTGGCTCACTCAACTGCCTGAATTTACCGCGCGCTATTTAGGCGGCGATGCTGGCGTGGCGACGGCTCTTTTGGTGCTGTTCTCGGTTGGCATTGGCATAGGCTCATTGGCCTGCCACTCACTCGTAAAAGTATTACCGCCAGGTCGCGTGGTAATGATCGGTGGCCTGATGATGGCGGCGCTGAGCCTGCTCATCCCTAGCCAGCCCTATGTTGGTGAACTCTTAAGTCTGCGGCAATGGGTTGAGGCATCTGGCGTCTGGCGCCATATAGTTCAGCTCACCGCAGTCGGTTTCGGTGCCGGTCTGTATATCGTGCCTTTATATGTGCTGATTCAGACCGATGCCGCCGAATATGAGCGCGCGCAAGTGATCGCCGGCATCAATGTGCTCAATGCGCTGTTTATGGTCAGCAGCGCATTGATCGCGATGGTGGTGCTCGGCGTACTAGGACTATCTTTGTACAATCTGATGGCAGGTTTAGGCGTGTTAACGCTGCTAACCACGTGGCTGTGGCGCTTTAAACACGCACCACAGTAAAACGCTTAATACGATAGGTTCGTAAAGCTCAATAAGCGGGTTTATCCCCAGGGTGACCCGCGGCTTCAATGGCCTCTTTCACGCGCGGAGACATATAGTTTTCGTCGTGCTTGGCCAACACTTCATTAGCAATAACCTCGCCGTTGACCCACTCGCCATTAGCCACAATGCCCTGCCCCTCTCGAAATAGATCGGGCAGGATGCCAGTAAATTGCACCGGCACAGTGGCTTTTAAATCACTGAGCATAAAGCGCACAGCAAGACTGTCTGGCGAGCGCTGAACTGAACCTTGCACAACCAAACCGCCAACCTGAATATTTCGACCTTCTGGTGCCTCATGGGCCGCAAGTTGGCTTGGCGTATAAAACAGGTTGATGTTTTGCCGCAGCGCATAACTAGCGAGCGCAACAACAACACCTAGCCCAAGAAGCAATAACACGATCCAAAGCAGACGACGGCGACGTTGTGGATGCATGGTTTAGCGCTCCTGAGTAGTTGAGTTGATGGTTTTATTAGGCATATCAGCGGAGAAATGCCGCTGTGCAATTAGCCTGCGGCGGCGCTGCAATGTCAGCCAACGGCGCTGATTTACACGCGAGCCGATGATTAGCGCCGCAAGGCTTAAAACCATGATGCCGTAGGAAGCCCAAACATAAGGCGCATGCCCGCCCATAGCGAAAAAATCAGACCAGCTGGCAAAATACATTAGCGGCTTCCTGTTGAGCTCGTGGGTGCGGTTGATTTGGCTAGAATTGCCTCACCATGAATCTCTGCCTGAACCCAGCGACTTCGAACTTCTCGACGCAAAATCTCATGACGGCTGCGCATTAAAATCACGCTAGCAAACAAGCAATACAAGCCCAAAAACATCACCAACAATGGTAAGTACATATCTGGCGGCATAGTTGGCCGCTCGGTAATGCGGAAGGTCGAGCCTTGATGCAGCGTATTCCACCATTCAACCGAATATTTGATGATGGGCAAGTTGATAACACCGACTAAAGCTAGCAGCGCTGAAGCTTTATTACCCTGATTGTGGCTATCAAAGGCTTGCTGCAAGGCCATCACGCCGCAATACAAAAACAGCAAAATCAGCATCGAAGTCAGGCGCGCATCCCAAACCCAATATGTGCCCCAAGTTGGCTTACCCCAGAGCGAGCCGGTAATTAGTGCTAACAAGCAAAATAGTGCGCCCACCGGAGCTGCCGCACGTGCCACAGCGTCGGCCGTTTTCACTCGCCATACCAGTGAAATCACCGCGCAGATGGCCAAGAGTAAGTAGCCGCCCATGGCCAAACTCGCTGCCGGCACATGAATGAAAATAATGCGATAGCTATTACCCTGCTGGTAGTCCTCGGGGGCAATGGCTAGGCCCCAGATCAAGCCAACACTGAGCAATATCGCGGCAGGCCAAGCAAACCATGGCAGCCAAAGCCCACTTAAGCGGTAAAAATGCCGAGGGCTTACTGTGCTTTCTATGCTTGCCCACGCTCGTTTAAATACATTCATCTCGGTCGTTGTACTCGCGTTAATCAATACTTTGGGTCAGGCCTATGGCGGTAGCGCTAGCGATTGGCGCGATCATCAGTGCCAGTACTAAAAATGCCGCTAATAAGGCCATAAAACCAGACACGGGCTGCCCAGCGACACTGGATTGCACGGCAGCTGTGGCAAAAATCAATACTGGAATGTGCAGTGGCAAGGTAATTAATGGCACCAAAAGTCCGCCACGCCGCAAGCTCACCGTCAATGCTGCACCGATAGCGCTGATCAAGCTCAGCGTTAAGGTCCCCATAAGCAAGCTCAAACACAGCACGCCAATAGCATGCGCCGGTAAGTTAAGTAGTAGCGCCGCCAATGGCGCCAGCAACGTTAAACACAGGCCAGTAAGCAGCCAGTGCGCGATGATTTTTGCCAGCACCAGCCACGCCAATGGCGCCGAATGTAGCGATAATTGCTCTAGCGTGCCATCGTCAAAGTCACTACGAAACAGTCCATCCATGGCCAATAGCACCGCCAACAAGGCAGCAATCCAGATGATACCGCCGGCAAGTTCACGCAATTTATCGGGCGCTGGGCTTACCGCGAGCGGGATTAGCGCAATCACCATCAGGAAAAAAACCAGCGGGTTTAGCCAGCCGCCGCCTTGGCGCAGACCGATGCGTAAATCACGAACAAGAACCGAGGTAAAGGCCGACATCAGTTCCAGTCCTCAACAACCGGTTGAAGATCAAGGAACTGCAGCGGACAGTTAAGCGCTAACGGATGGTGCGTAGTGAGTAGTACCACGCCACCTTGCTCGCTGTGTGCTGCCAACCAGCCCTCTAGCTCGTGCACGCCAGCTTGGTCGATCGCAGTAAATGGCTCATCGAGCAGCCATAACGGCACAGGCTCGGTAAACAGTCGGGCTAGTGCAACGCGGCGTAATTGGCCGGCAGAGAGTTGGTGGCATGGCATATCGTCATAGCCGCCGAGGTGAACGGTATTGAGTGCTTGCGAAATAGTATGCGCCAACAAATTGATGCCGCGACACGCCGCGAGGGCTTTTAGGTTTTCAGCCACAGTTAAGGCTGATTTCACGCCGGGCAAATGGCCGAGATAAAGCATCTGTTGCGTGAAGGCGTCTCGATCATCATGACTGTCTGTAGATGCCCAGCTCACTTGCCCTGCTCGCCGCCCTGATAAGCCAGCGATGTGCTTAAGCAATGTGGTCTTGCCCGCGCCATTAGGGCCGCGAATTTGCATAACCGTGCCGGTCGGCAACGACAAATCGATATCGCGATATAAGCAACGGTCATCTCGCCACGCACTCAAGCCTTGCACTCGTAACACGGCCACCCCCAAAAAATCTGCGCGTAGTGTAGCCTAAGCGCACTGCTTATGCGTCTTTCTAGCATCACCGACGGATTTGTCAGCATAGGCTTTGCAGCCTTCGCCCGTGCAAGCCATACTTGCGCGCCTTAACTGCCCTGAAATGTGCTTAATCTCATAGGTATTGCCATGCCGAGTTTGAATACGCCATGAATTGCTCTCAGTCGCTAGCTTATCCTGCGCCGCGTGATTTACGCATGAAACGTGGGCTTTTCACCTGTGTACTTTTTTGCCTGCTGCTTATTAGCACCGGCTTAAGTCATGCTTCTGGCCTTTTTGGCAATACGCCGCGCCAAGGCGAGTTTTTACCCGTTGATCAAGCGTTTATTCCTAGTGTTTTAGCAGAAGATGGCGACCTAGTTCTGCATTTTGCCATCACGCCAGGACACTATCTTTACGATAATCAATTTCAGCTGAAATGGGCCGATGGCAGCATCGCACCCATGCTGCCGACTCACAGCATCTCCAGCCCAGGAGAGCTGCATGATGACCCGACGTTTGGCCGTGTCACTGTCTATCGCAAAGATATTGACCTGACAATCCCGGCACCAGCGCATGAGACGACCGGTGTTGTCGAGCTTCTGGTGCGCTACCAAGGCTGCGCTGATGCCGGCCTGTGTTATCCGCCGGAGGTATGGCGCGTGCCTGTGGATTTGGCGCGCTGGCAGCCCGATTTAAGCGGCTCAGCTACTCAAGTGATTACGCCCGGTTTGCTTCAACAAGAGCAAGCCTCTTTTGAAAACCTCCAATCTCAAGGTGTAGCCGCTTCAACTGCACCAGATGCCACTAACGCCAATGCCCTCGCGCAATGGCTGGCGACAGCTTCTTTTCCGCTAGTGCTAGGCATGTTTCTTTTACTCGGTCTAGGCCTAGCATTCACGCCCTGCGTGTTACCGATGCTGCCAATCTTATCGGCTATTATTGCCGGCCAGAAAACGCCAAGCGCGCGCCAAGGCTTTTTATTGGCACTGAGCTATGTGCTTGGCATGAGCATTATGTACACCATCGCCGGCTTGCTCATTGCTAGCCTCGGTGCGGCAGCAAATATCTCGGCCTTATTGCAAAAGCCGGCAGTGCTCATCAGCTTCGCGCTGATTTTTGTCGCGCTCGCCATCATGCTCTGGCAAGGTCGCGCCATCGCCCTACCGCAAGCCTGGCAAGACAAACTCAACCAAGCGCAGCAGCAACAGCGCGGTGGCTTCTACGGTTCAGTATTTGTCATGGGTGCAATCAGCAGCGTCATCGTCTCGCCTTGCGTATCAGCACCATTGGCTGGGGTCATGCTCTTTTTAAGCACCAGCCAAGACGCCGTTCTCGGTGGCAGCGCCTTATTTGCCCTAAGTATGGGCATGGGCCTGCCATTACTCGTGCTGGGTGCCGGCGGCGCGCGCTTGATTCCCAAAGCTGGCGGCTGGATGGATAATGTCAAACGCCTATTCGCCTGGGGCTTGCTCGCCGTTGCCGCATTGATGCTATTACGTTTAGTCAGCCCTGCTCAGGCACAAATTGGCTGGGGCGTATTTTTCGGCCTAAGCGCGCTTGGCCTCGTCTGCATCGGCTCGCAACGTCGCCTCCTCGCCTTACTGCTCGCCATCATTATGATGGTCTATGCCGGCAGCCTCGTTTGGTCTGGTGCGCAAGGTGGTCATCAATTACTAAAGCCATGGCAACTGCCCGCTAAAGCAGTGCAAAACGGCAATGGGGAAGATGCTCTCGGCTTTGTCCGTGTCAGCGAACGCTCCGATCTCAATAGTTTAATTGCCGAGGCTAAAACCCAAGGCCAGCCAGTCATTATCGATGTGTACGCAGACTGGTGCGTGAGCTGCATCGAAATGGAAAATGATGTGCTCGCCAAACCCAGCATTCAAGCGCTGTTAAAGCCAGCGAAACGCATCAAATTTGATATTACCGCCACCACCGCCGACCAATTAGCGTGGATGTCTGAAAACAACTTATTTGGCCCACCCGCGTATCTGTTTTGGGATGCCTCCGGCAGGCCGCAAGACAATCTCGTTGGCGCCACCAGTCTTGATAATTTTGCCGCACATTTGGAGCGCGTATGGAACTGATTGACTTCATCTTGCATGTGGACGTGCACTTGCAAGCCTTTGCCAATGAGCACGGCTCGACCATGATTTATGGTCTGCTATTTCTTATTGTCTTTGTCGAAACTGGCGTGGTGGTGATGCCATTTTTGCCCGGCGACAGCCTGCTATTTGCCGCTGGGGCCCTTGCCGCGACGGGTGTCATGGATCCAGTAACGTTAACGCTGCTGCTATGGTTTGCCGCCGTGCTCGGCGACAACTGCAATTACTGGGTTGGCCGAACTATCGGTGAGCGTGTTTACACGTGGGATTCACGCTGGATACGACGCAAAGACCTTGATCGCACGCAGGCATTTTTCGCTAAACATGGCGGCAAAACCATCGTTATTGCTCGTTTTATGCCCATTGTGCGCACCCTCGCGCCATTTGTGGCTGGCGTGGGCCACATGAACTATCGCCGCTTTTTCGCCATCGATGTTTTTGGCGGAATTCTCTGGGTTGGCTCATTTGTCACGCTGGGCAATTTCTTTGGCAATCTGCCTGTCGTGAAAGAAAACTTTGTCTTCGTGATCTTTGGCATCATCGGCTTAAGTGTATTGCCAGGGATCATTGGCTTTATTAAAGCGCGCCGTATTGGGCCAATATTGCCGTAGTGCTTTTATTGGTGCCTACGAGCTGCGACCTTTAATTAGCCACAGGCCGCTTACTCAAACGCCGCTGCAATGTGCGTCGATGCATGCCTAAGCGGCGTGCGGTCGACGACACATTGCCATTCTCTTCTAATAACACTCGTTGAATATGCTCCCAGGCCAGCCTATCCACACTTATAGCCGGCACATCGGCCTGATGCTCAGCCGCTGAACCTTCGGAGACATTGCCGACACGCAAGGCGGATAAAATGTCTTCCACCGACGCAGGTTTGGTCAAATAGTTCACCGCCCCGCGCTTCACCGCCTCCACTGCCGTTGCAATCGAGCTAAAGCCAGTAAGCATGAGCATGCGCAATGCCGGCCGAATGGCCAAAAGCTCAGGCAATAATGCCAGCCCTGAGGCATCTTCCAAGCGCAAATCCACGACTGCCGCATCCGGCTCAAACTCTAAAGTTAAGCCCAGTGCCGAGGCTCGGTCGGCCGCTACGGCAACTGTGCAGCCACGACGCTCACAGGCGCGCGCCAAAGCTGAGCGAAAGCCTTCATCATCATCAACAATAAGTAACTTCATTGGCGATTCATCTGTACTTTGAGGTCAGCGGTAGCGAAATGCTCACCACTGCACCAGCATCATTACTTAGCGATAACGAGCCGCCAAGCTCATTTAAGGTGATCAATGCCAAACATAGGCCAAGACCTAAACCATCGGGTTTTTGACTGGCATAAGGCTCCAAGCGCTGCTCTTGCGACGCGACGAGCATGGCCTGCGTAAAGCCCGGGCCATTGTCGCGAATTTCACAGCTAAAATGCTCTGTATTAGCACTTGCCTTAATGAAAACCTCCGTAGCAGGCGCCTCTAAAGCATTTTTCAAGACATGGCTAATAACTTGCTGAGCCTTCCATGGCATAGCCAATGCTGTATTTGGCGAGCTGACACTTAGCGTAACCTGCTTACTGGCGAAGCTTTCACGTAATGGCGCCACAATATGCTCCATGAGTTGTGCCAAAGGCTGCTCTGGTAATAACTCAGGATGCTGCGCTTGCTCACGCAACTCAGCTAAAATACTACGACACCGTTGTAATTGGGCCTGCACATCGGCACGCAAATTTGGCGGCACGCTATCTAACTCTTCTGCTAACAGCGTTAAGGTTGCAATCGGCGTTGCTAAATCATGCACGGCTGTGGCAGCCAAAGAGCCTAAGGCCAGCGCCTGATCACGTAGTAATTGCTGACGCTGTTGTTCAATGTGGTGCTGCTCTTGTGATCGTAAGCGCTGATGCATACGACTGAGAAAGAACACCAGCAAGCCAGCACTAATGCCGAAATTAGCCCACATACCGAACAAATGGCCTTCGTAGCTATGCCATGGCCAAAGATTTTGCGCGACGGGGCTAGGCCACCAAAATAACGCGCCATAGGCACTAAGCATGAGCAGTGCTAAGCAGTACGTTTGTCGCCACGCCAATGTCGATGCAGCTACCGCCAATGGCACAAGATAATAAGTAATAAAGGGATTGCTACTGCCGCCGCTCTCGTGAAATAGCCAGGTCAAAACCACTAAATCAAACAGCAGCTGAAGAAATAACTCGTCATGATCGACGGCGAGTGTTGAGCGTAGCCGTAACTGGCTCAATACGTTAATTAGTATAAGTAAAGAAAAAGCTAGAAGCAGGCTGATAGACCAATTAGGCGCAGGCTTTACCAGCCACTCGCAAGCTACAGCCATCACCATAAGCAGTAGCGCAAATGCCCAACGTAAATTGATAAGCATGCGCACATGGCGGCGCAGCATGGTCTCAGAATGCAAAAAAGCACCGCGAGGGTGCTTTTTTGTAGATACACTACGCGGCAACTCCATTGTCAAAGTAGCCGCGTCACTTGGCACTTAGCCAGCCAAATTGGCGTTGGCGAAGTCCCAGTTAACCAGCTTGTCTAAGAATGTGCTGATGTAGTCTGGGCGACGGTTTTGGAAATCAAGATAGTAAGCGTGCTCCCAGACATCAATCGTTAACAGAGCTTTTTGGCCATGAACCAATGGTGAGTCGGCGTTACCTGTTTTAGTGACGGCTAATTTGCCATCGCTACCAACAACCAACCATGCCCAGCCTGAGCCGAACTGTGTGGCTGCTGCAGCTTTGAACAATTCGACAAAGTTGTCGTATGAACCGAAGTCAGCGTCGATTTTTGCTGCGATGGCGCCAGTCGGCTTGCCGCCACCATTTGGCTTCATGCTGTGCCAGTAAAATGTGTGGTTCCACACCTGGGCGCTGTTGTTGAAAATGCCTGCTTTTGCGGCATCGCCAGCGCTGGCCTTCATGATGTCTTCTAAGCTTTTATCAGCCAAATCAGTATCTTTGATCAGGTTGTTCAAGTTTGTTACATAAGCATTGTGGTGCTTAGCATGGTGGAAACTTAATGTATGAGCAGTGATATGCGGTTCAAGTGCGGCGCTGTCATAAGGCAGTGCGGGCAATTCAAAAGCCATGATCAAATCCTTGTTTTATGTGAGTGAATCGAACTCACCCATTATGCCCAGTCAGCGCCGACGTGCAAGTTCGTGGAGCTGACTGGCATGAGCAACTGAACAATTAATCGTCTAAATCGAAATCGTAGTCGCGTAACTCACGGCGCAAACGGCGCTCGTCGAGTCGGTCATCCAAGGTCCGACGTTTGTCGAGCACGTTCTTAACGGTGTTGGTTTTTTCCGTTTCGTCGTTATCCTGATCGCCTGCATCTTCTTCTAAAAACTCATCTTCCATATCTAGCCCTCCTGCAGGCCACCGTCTTAATGTTTAGTCGGCGAAAACTCGTGCATGGAAATGCAAAATACGCCGCTAAACGCGCTATTTACTCCAAGAATTTTCATCTGTAAAGCAATCTTTATAGACTCACCCTTCGCAGGTGCACGGTGACTTCGCTATACTTGCCCACCTGCTGAATTAGCAACCGCAATTCACCCCATTTTTGATCTGAGAAGTTGGCCTTATGCGTAGCCATTACTGTGGTAGTTTGAATCAATCGTTTATCGACCAAACCGTGACCTTATGCGGGTGGGTGCACCGTCGTCGCGATCACGGCGGCGTGATTTTCCTCGATCTGCGCGACCGCGAAGGCTTGGTGCAAGTCGTCATTGATCCAGATACCCCAGAGGCCTTTGCTACCGCCGATAAATCGCGCTCGGAATATGTGCTGAAAATCACAGGACGCGTGCGTCAGCGTTATGCCGGCACCGAAAACGCCAATATGCCATCGGGCCAGATTGAGGTCTTGGGCAAAGACATCGAGATTTTGGCGCAATCAGAAACACCGCCTTTCCCACTCAATGATGACTTCAGCAATGTCGGCGAAGAAACCCGCCTTAAATTCCGCTTTCTCGATATGCGCCGCCCAGAAATGCTGGAGCGCATGCGCTTTCGTTCGAGAGTCACCACTCTCATTCGCAACTACCTCGATCGCCACGGCTTCTTAGATGTGGAAACTCCCATCCTGACACGTGCCACACCAGAGGGTGCGCGTGACTACTTAGTACCATCGCGGACTCAACCCGGTAGTTTCTTTGCCCTGCCACAGTCACCGCAACTATTTAAGCAGTTGCTCATGGTCTCCGGCTTTGATCGCTATTATCAAATCGCCAAATGCTTCCGTGATGAGGATTTGCGCGCCGATCGTCAGCCTGAATTTACTCAGATCGACATCGAAACTTCGTTCATGAACGACGAGCAAATCATGCAAATCACCGAAGGCATGGCCATTGAGCTATTTGATCAGCTGCTCGATGTGAAGTTTGATGCCTTCCCTCGCATGACCTATGCCGATGCTATGCGCCGCTTTGGTTCAGATAAACCCGATCTGCGTAACCCCTTAGAGTTGGTTGATGTGGCCGACCTCATGGATAAGGTCGAATTCAAAGTCTTCGCCGGCCCAGCGAAAGATCCTAAAGGCCGTATCGCCGCCTTGCGCATACCAGGTGGTGCGGCTATGCCACGTAGCCAGATCGACGAATACACTAAGTTTGTTGGCATTTATGGCGCCAAAGGCTTGGCCTACATCAAGGTCAACGATGTCGGCAATATTCATAACGGCGAAGGCAGCGGCTTGCAGTCACCCATCGTGAAGTTCCTACCGGATGACGCGTTAAAAGCCATCATAGAGCGTACGGGTGCTGGCAATGGCGACCTGATTTTCTTCGGCGCCGATAAAGCCCGTGTGGTCAACGACGCGCTGGGCGCATTACGCGTAAAAGTTGGTCACGACCTCAAATTACTAACCTGCGAATGGGCACCGCTATGGGTTGTCGACTTCCCCATGTTTGAAGAAATCAGCGATGGCCAGTGGACCTCAGTACACCATCCGTTCACATTGCCAAAATGCGACGTTGAGACACTGAAAACAAATCCAGGTGAAGCTATTTCCGTTGCCTATGACATGGTGCTCAACGGCACTGAACTCGGTGGTGGCTCGCTGCGTATTTACAATCTCGACATGCAAAAGGCCGTATTTAAAGCCCTAGGCATTAGCGATGATGAAGCCAATGAAAAGTTCGAATTCCTGCTCGACGCACTGAAATACGGTGCCCCACCCCACGGCGGCTTGGCCTTTGGTCTCGATCGTTTAGTCATGCTGATGACTGGCGCCAGCTCCATTCGCGATGTGATTGCTTTCCCGAAAACGAAAACAGCCGAATGCTTAATGACACATGCGCCAGCGCCTGTGGAAGCGAAACAGCTGCGTGAACTGGGCATTCGCCTGCGTGACGAGGCAAAAGTGACAACACCAACAACTACACCCGCAACCGGCGCCTAAGGAGTAAGCCATGGCTGGACATTCCAAATGGGCCAACATCAAGCATAAAAAAGCGCGCACTGATGCCTCACGCGGCAAAGTGTTCACCAAGTTTATTCGTGAAATTACCGTGGCGGCGCGCCTAGGCGGCCCCAATGAGGCCGATAATCCGCGCTTGCGAGCCATTGTCTCAAAAGCCTTGGGTGCGAATATGACGCGGGATGTCATTAATCGCGCTATCTCGCGTGGTGCTGGCGGCGACGACGATAAAAAGCTCGATGAACTCACCTATGAGGGCTATGGCGTTGGTGGTGTGGCGGTGTTGGTGGAAACCATGACCGATAACATCAACCGCACCGTGTCCGAAGTGCGCCATGCGTTCAGCAAAAATGGTGGCAATTTGGGTACCAGTGGCTCAGTGGCCTATCTATTTGCTAAGCGCGGTGAAATCGTTTTTAACGCCGACACCGATGAAGATCGTCTGCTCGAAATTGCACTAGAGGCCGGCGCTGATGATGTCGAAAGCGATGATGATGGTTTCACAGTAGTCACCACGCCTGAAGCATTTGGTGATGTCGTTGATGCCTTAGAGGCCGCTAAGCTCACCTCTGAGCAAGCTGAAGTGACCATGAAGGCGAGCACGGAGGCCGGCATCACTGATGTTGAGCAGGCCGAGAAAATCCTCAAGCTTATCGATATGTTAGAAGACCTTGATGATGTGCAAAACGTCTACACCAACGCCAACTTCAGCGAGGCAGTGATGGCCGCGCTGAACGCATAAGCCACGCTTGAGCATCATCCTCGGCGTTGATCCCGGCTCGCGCATTACCGGCTACGGGATTATTGCCGCCGAGGGTCGCGGCTGGCGCTACGTCGACAGCGGCTGCATTCGCATGAAAACAGAACAAACACTGCCTGAGCGCGTGCTCACAATTTTCCAAGGCTTAAGCCAAGTGATTGCGCAGTGGCAGCCAACCCAGGCCAGTGTTGAGCAAGTGTTTTTATCGAATAATGCCGACTCGGCACTCAAACTAGGTCAAGCTCGCGGCGCCGCACTAGTGGCTATCGGTCATGCTGGCATAAGCGTTGCCGAATACAGCGCGAGACAAATTAAACAATCTGTCGTTGGCACTGGTGCGGCCGATAAAGTGCAAGTTCAACACATGGTTATGCGCCTGTTACAGCTACAAACATGCCCACAAGCCGATGCCGCCGATGCCTTGGCGGCCGCCTTGTGCCATGCTCATGCCAACACAAATATGCTAAAAATGACGATTACTGGCTTGCGCCGAGGCCGTGGCCGCTAATATCCACGGCAAGCAATGCACACTGTGCTAGCTCCTTATCAAAGCAGCCTCACATAACAAGGATAACGCGGCATGATTTCGCGCTTAAGCGGCATTTTGATCGATAAAGACAGCGCACAAATTGTGCTCGATGTTCAGGGCGTGGGTTACGCCGTAGACGTGCCGCTGACCACGTATTATCAGCTACCGAGCACAAATGAGCCGCTGACCTTGTGGACGCATATGGCTGTGCGTGAAGACGCCCATCAGTTGTTTGGCTTTCATGAGCGAGAACAACGCAGCGTGTTTTTGCTGTTGATCAAAGTCAGTGGCGTTGGGCCAAAACTGGCTTTAACCATACTCTCTGGCATGGAAGTCAGCGCGCTGCGTAACTGCTTGCAGCGCGAAGACATCGCCACCCTCACCCGCATCCCTGGCATTGGTAAAAAAACCGCTGAACGTTTAGTAATTGAATTGCGCGATAAGCTCGATACATTTTCCGTGTCACTACCTGGCGAGCGTAAAGCCGCCCATGTCTCGCTAGTCTCAGAAGCAAGCGCTAGTGAGGAGGCAATGAGCGCCTTAGTCGCTTTAGGCTACAAGCCGGTAGAAGCGCAGCGCGCGGTCAATGCCGCAAAAAAAGATGGCACCATTGATAGTGATGACACCGCCACGCTGGTTCGTGCGGCACTAAAAGGTCTATTGAAATCATGAGTGTCGAATCCGATCGCCTCATCACGGGTGAGCGCAAACCCCTTGAGCAAGCCATTGATCGTGCTATTCGCCCAACGCGCCTTGAAGATTATATTGGCCAGCCGCAAGTGCGTGAGCAAATGGCGATCTTCATTGAAGCTGCCCGCAGTCGCGACGAAGCCTTAGATCACACCTTAATTTTCGGCCCACCCGGCTTAGGCAAGACCACATTGGCCAATATCATTGCGCGTGAGATGGGCGGCGAATTGCGCTCAACCTCCGGTCCAGTACTTGAGCGCGCTGGCGATTTAGCCGCACTGCTGACCAACCTAGAAGCCGGTGATGTCTTGTTTATCGACGAAATTCATCGCTTATCGCCGGTAGTGGAAGAAATTCTCTATCCAGCCATGGAAGATTATCAACTCGATATCGTCATTGGCGAAGGCCCTGCCGCACGCTCCATTAAGCTCGACCTGCCGCCATTTACGCTGATTGGCGCTACCACACGCGCCGGCCTGCTGACCTCGCCGCTACGCGATCGCTTCGGCATCGTGCAACGCTTACTATTTTATAACGTTGCTGATTTAACTCATATCGTCACTCGCTCGGCCGATTTACTGAACTTGCGAATCGAGCCTGAGGGCGCCAAAGAGATCGCTCGCCGCTCGAGAGGCACGCCGCGCATCGCCAACCGTCTGCTACGTCGCGTACGTGACTTTGCCGAAGTCAAAGGCAATGGCGTCATTTCGCAAACCATCGCGCAAGATGCATTGACTCTGCTCGATGTTGACCCGCAAGGCCTTGATGGACTCGATCGACGCTTCTTGTCGCTATTAATCGAAAAGTTTAGCGGCGGCCCAGTGGGTGTCGAATCGCTGGCGGCGGCACTGTCTGAAGATGCAGGCACGCTTGAAGATGTCATCGAGCCTTATCTGATTCAACAAGGTTTACTCATTCGCACGGCCCGCGGCCGCATGGCCAGTCAACAAGCTTGGCTGCAACTCGGCCTAAAGCCTCCGGAGCAGCGTAATGACTGAGTTTAGCTGGCCTGTGCGCGTCTATATTGAAGACACCGATGCCGGCGGCATTGTCTATTACGTCAATTACTTGAAGTTTTTTGAGCGTGCACGTACCGAATGCTTGCGTAGCCTTGGCTTTGACCATTATTTAACAAGCGCCGACCCTGTTTTATTCGTTGTCCGTCACGCTAGCGTTGACTATAAACAACCCGCTCGTTTAGATGATCAGCTCACGGTTAGTGCAGCCATAAGTAAAATTGGTCGTGCATCGCTACATTTTCGTCAACGCATCACGCGCGACGGCGTCATCATTGCCGATGCTCATATTGAGGTTGCCTGCGTTGATCAACAACACTTGAAACCGCGGCCGCTGCCCACTACCTTGTCCGACTTACTTGCACCCTTGTTAGGAAAAACTCAATGACCGCTGCTCCCGAGATGACCATCACTTCCTTAATCCTCGGTGCCAGCCCTGTTGTTCAGGCTGTCATGCTTATTCTTGTCATCGCCTCGGTAATGTCTTGGGGCATTATCATGCAGCGCCGCGCTGTTTATAGCCGCGCAAAAACATTGGCGTCGAAATTCGAAGAGCGCTTTTGGTCCGGCGCCGATATGCGCCAACTCAGCGAACAAGTAGCGCAATCACCTAGCACTGACTCTGGCTGTGAAAACCTATTCCGTGCCGGTTTTCAAGAATTTCTTCGGCTTCGCGATAAAAATGCCGACCCAGAAGCCACCATGCAGGGCGTGGCACGTGCTTTACGCATTGCGTTAAGTGTTGAACAAAGTCGTTTAGAGGCTCAGCTGCCCTTCTTAGCTAGCGTGGGTTCAACCAGTCCTTACATCGGCCTATTTGGCACCGTCTGGGGCATCATGTCGTCATTTATTGGCCTAGCAAAAGTGCAACAAGCTACACTCGCTGTGGTGGCACCTGGCATTGCCGAGGCCTTGATTGCTACTGCCATCGGCCTATTCGCTGCCATTCCAGCGGTGCTTGCTTACAACCGCTTTGCCGCCGAGAGCGATGGTTTACTGTCGCGCTATGAAATCTTCGCTGAAGAATTAAGCAGCATTTTGCATCGCGAAGCACATTCTGCTCGCTCGAGCACGGGCCACTAAGCATGAGCTTACAGTCTTCATTTCGGCGTCCACGCAAAAAGCCCATGTCGGAAATGAACGTGGTGCCTTATATCGACGTGATGCTGGTGCTACTTGTGATTTTTATGATCACTGCACCCATGCTCACACAAGGCATTGAAGTCGACCTGCCTGAAGCTGAGGCCGATGCATTATCGATTAATGATCAGCAGCCGCTCATCGTCACCGTGAAAGCCAACGGCAGCTTTTGGCTACAGTCTGACCCCACCACACGCAATGAGGTCAGCATGCAAAACCTACCCAATGAGATTCGTGCGCTACGCCAATCTCGCGGTGAAAAGCTGCCCGTTTTAGTCAATGGCGACCAACGCGTCAGCTACGGCCGAGTCATTGAGCTCATGTCATCTCTTCAACAGGCTGGCGTTACACAAGTCGGCCTGCTGACCGAGCTACCTAATACTCCATGAGAAAACTCAACTACTCAGTCTGCTTGCTAATTAACTCACACCTGAGGATGAGCGACGCAGACTCATCCTATTGCAGGATTAGTTCCCGATGAAGCTGAGTTGGCCTGCCATCACACTATCGCTTATTGGTCACGCCGTATTGGTGTTGATCTTGGTGCTATTTGCTCGGCCGCATACTTTGCCAGACGTTCCTAGAGCCATGCAGGCAATGTTGGTAGCGCCGCCTACTACGATAAAGGCTGCACCTAAATCATCGGAGCCAGAAACTGAGCTTGCACCCGAACCATTGCCGACTCCCGATCCAGAGCCGAAAATTGAACCAAAGCCTGAGCCCAAAGTAGAACCCAAAAATCAGCCTACACCTGAGCCAAAGCCTGCACAGAAGCCAGATACAAAGCCAAAAGCTAAACCTGATCCAGAGCCTTCGCCTGAAAAAAAGCCTGAGAAAAAACCAGATCCAGCTGCTGAAGCAAAGCGCGTCATGGATGAGGCCAAACGAATAGCTGATGCCGCACAGGCTAAACAAGAGGCTGAAGCACGACGTAAGCAGCAAGAATTGCTAGCACAGCAAATGCAGTCTGAGATTGACGATTTAGCGAGCTCTGCTGCCAATGCTGCCCTTGCCAAACAACAAGCAGCACAGTTACGAGAGTTCACACTGGCCATTAATCGTAAAATTAAAAGTCAGTGGCGCCGTCCACCGCAAGTTAGCGGCCAACTCAGCACGCTAATGCGTATCACGCTAATTCCAGGCGGTGAAGTTACGTCGGTTATCGTCACCAAAAGTAGCGGCAATGAAGCCTTCGACGCCAGTGTAAAAGATGCTGTTTTACGCGCTAGTCAACTACCGGTTCCTGCCGATGCTGCTGTGTTTCGTGATAACTTCCGTATATTCTCGCTGAACTATACTACTGAGGAGTAACTTATGGTGTTGCGTCACACTTGGCTCGGCCTATGCTTGCTGCTGGTTTCAGGCTTGGTTCAAGCGGCTCTAACCATTGAAATCACTCAGCGTTTAGATGACGCACTACCCATTGCCGTCGTACCTTTTGCCGGCATAACTGCAGGCGATAACACCGGCAATATCATTCGTGCTGACTTAGATCGCAGCGGCCGCTTTCGCTCGCTCGACCCAGCAGCCCTGCCCGGTCGCCCTAGTAGCAGCGCCGAGATGTTACCCGGTGTTTGGCAAAATGTAGCCGCCGACTTAGTCGTTATTGGTCAAGCCAGTAAAACCGCCGATGGCCGCTACTCATTTCGCTATGAACTACTGAAAAAAGGCGGCCTTGAGCGGGTTTTAGGCGAAACGTTTACTGTTGATGCCAGTCGCTGGCGCGATGCAGCACACTACATCAGCGACCGCATTTATAAGCAAGTCACCGGTGAACCGGGCGTATTTTCAACCAAGATTCTTTATGTGAACCAATACAAACGAGATGGTAAGCGCCGCTACCGCCTTGAGCTTTCTGATATTGACGGCGAACGCCAAATCACTTTGCTCGACTCTGTTGAGCCGATTTTGTCACCAACCTGGTCACCAAGCGCTCGCCAAGTTGCCTATGTCTCTTTCGAAAGCCGTAAACCGGCCATTTTCGTGCAAAACCTAGCTACTCGCCAGCGCACTAAGCTCACCGACTTTGCTGGTCTTAATGGTGCACCAGCATGGTCGCCCGATGGTAAATCAATGGCGCTGACACTATCTCGCGATGGCAATCCAGAAATTTACTTAATGGATCTCACCACCAACGCATTGAAGCGCTTAACAAACAATCCGGCCATCGACACAGAGCCACGCTGGAGCAATGACGGAAAATCACTCATTTTCACGTCTGATCGCAGTGGCGGCCCACAAATTTACCGCCTGAATGTCGCCACAGGCGATACCAAACGCCTCACTTTTAGCGGCAACTTTAATGCCCGCGGCGACATCAGTCCTAATGGGCGTTACCTGTCAGTCGTCCACCAAACTGGCGGCAGCACTTACGCAATTGGTATTCAAGACCTTAATAACGGCGTATTCAGCATCCTCACCGATACACCGCTGGATGAGTCACCAAGCTTCTCACCCAACAGCCAGATGGTCGTTTATGCGACACGAAAAGGTAGCTTAGGCGTGCTCGGCATTATGTCTTTGGATGGTCGATTTAAGATGCGACTACCCGCAGTTGATGGCGAAGTTCGTGAACCTGTGTGGTCTCCCTATTTACGCTAATGCCGATGTAAGTTAATGTTGCGCCATGTAATCAGCAGCCTAAATATTATTTGAGCTACTGCGACTCGTGGATGACAACGAATACGTTAAAACCATGAAAAAAATCGTTGTTCATTTTGAAACTAAGGAGCACATCTTGAAACTTGCCAAGTCCGTTAAGCTGGCCACCGTTGGTGCAATCATCGTAAGCCTTTCGGCTTGCTCGATTTTCCAAGGCCCACGCCCAATCGATCCCAATGATGATTCGCAGTTTGAAAACTTACCACCGGCGCCAGCCATTGAAGCTGTCACACCAATTGCTGAAAACGTTGATTCAGTGCCTGAAACTGGCGCTGCCAACCTTGGCAATGCCATCGAAGGCAATGTGATTGCCGATAGCTCGTCTCAAGTTATCTCTACCGATAGCCTGTCAAGCTCTGCCGACCGGTTGCGCACGCGTGTGTTTTACTTCGGCACCAACGTTAGCGACATCACCGCGATTGCTTATGGCGGCCTAAATGCTCACGCACAGTACTTAATCAATCATCCTAGTGCACGCTTGCAGCTCTCCGGTCATACCGACGAACGCGGTACACGTGAATACAACTTGGCTCTTGGCGAACGCCGCGCCAACGCTGTGGCTCGTTACTTAGTCAGCGCCGGTGTCAACGCAAGCCAACTGACCGTCGTCTCTTATGGCAAAGAAAAGCCTGTTGCTGATGGCAGCTATGAAGAAGCATGGGCTAAAAATCGCCGTGTAGAACTAGATTACGTATCGGGTAGCCCCAACTAATCGCACTATCGATACGCAATAATAAACGGGCTACGGCCCGTTTATTATTTACACCTCTGCTGTTTGTTACACTTCACCGGTCACCTTGAGGAAACATCACCATGTCACGGTTTGCTATTTGTCCGTCTGCAAGACTCGCCACTGTCGTTTTCGTTGTGAGCTCACTGTCACTAACAGGCTGTCAATCCGTGGCGGCTGATCAACGCAGTAACGGCTTACGCACCATGGCGCCTGTAGAGAATATCGATCAACGCAGAGCTCCAACTACCCAAAACACAGCATCTACTACTCCTAAAGCAAATCCTGCAGCGACCGTAGCTGCAGCGACACCCGTCGCCGCCAATCCAGCCTGGGATATGTTTCAACAACTTGAAGGTTTACGCGCGACAGTAGCCGCCTTACAAGGCCGTGTTGAAGAGCAGCAGCAAGTCATTGACCGTTTAAAGGAAGATGGGCGTGCTCGCTATACAGACCTAGATCAGCGCATTGAGTTATTAACGCAAAATGCGGGACCAGCACCTATCGATCCTGGTACAGCTGCAACCACACCCGCTGCCGCAGCCACACTGGCCGATATTGAAACCCAGAAGCAAGCCTATTTAGCGGCTTATCAGAGTTTTCGCAGCGAAGGTCCTGCAGCGGCGATTTCGTCAATGAAAGCGTTTATTTCGCAATATCCCGATAGTGTGTTTGTCGCTAATGCTTACTACTGGCTCGGCGAGTTTCATTTGGCCGAAACACCCGCTAATTTGGATGCCGCGAGCGCACAATTTAATCGTGTTATAAAAGACTACGAAGGTAGCCCAAAAGTCGCATCGTCTTACTACAAGCTAGGCACCATTGCTGACTTGCGCAACCAACGCAACGAAGCTCGCCAGCTCATGCAGACTGTGGTTAACCGCTTCTCTGATAGTGCCGAAGCTGGCCTTGCTAAAAACTATCTCGATCAAAATCCGGCTGATGTGACACGCTAACGTGAGCCTTCGCATCACAGAAATTTTTTACTCGCTACAAGGCGAAGCACGAACCGTTGGGCGACCAACGGTTTTTGTGCGTTTAACAGGCTGCCCATTGCGCTGCACGTGGTGTGATAGTGCCTATGCCTTTCAAGGCGGCACGATTTGGCCTGAAGAGAAGGTCTTAGCTGAAGTCGCCAGTTTCGCTCCTCAGTATGTCACGGTGACCGGTGGCGAACCGTTGGCACAACCTGAATGCTTAAGCCTATTAGAAAAACTCTGTGACGCTGGCTATGAAGTATCTTTAGAAACTAGCGGCGCTCTGGCCATAGATGCTGTCGATACGCGCGTGGTTAAAGTCATGGACTTGAAAGCGCCAGGCTCAGGTGAAGTGCATCGCAACCGCGTTGAAAATATCGCCTGCCTTAACCCAAATGACCAAATTAAATTTGTCTTAAGCACACGTGAAGACTATGACTGGGCAAAAATGCAATGCGACCTTCACGGGCTTTATGACCGCGTTAGTGATGTGTTGTTTTCGCCCACGCATGAGCTGCTTGAGCCACGCACATTAGCCGAATGGATACTGGCCGACCGTCTACCGGTTCGCCTGCAATTGCAGCTTCATAAATACCTTTGGAACAACGCCCCAGGACACTGAGTTATGCCGCATGCCGTGGTCTTACTTTCAGGCGGACTCGATTCGGTCACCTGCCTCGCCCTCGCCCAATCGCAAGGCTTTAGCATTACCACGCTGAGCTTCGATTATGGCCAACGCCATAATGCCGAGCTCACTGCCGCTCGAAATATCGCTAAGCATTACGGTGTCACAGACCATCGCGTCGCGCATATCGACCTTGGTGCTATGGGTGGCTCAGCCCTCACTGATGCCGCCTTAGCCGTGCCAGAAGCCGAGAGTGAAGGCATTCCCATCACCTATGTGCCAGCTCGCAACACGGTGTTTCTCGCCTTCGCCTTAGGAGTAGCCGAAGTTACCCAGGCTGAAGCCATTTATATCGGCGTAAATGCCGTGGACTACTCAGGCTACCCTGATTGTAGACCGGCATTTATCGAGGCCTTTCAGACACTCGCCAACCTAGCCACAAAAATCGGCGTTGAAGGTGCTAGTGTGCGCATTGAAACGCCGCTAATTGCCATGCCCAAGTCTGAGATAATTCACACTGGACTTAAGCTTGACGTAGATTACGGCTTAACCGTGTCATGCTATCAAGCTGATGCTCAAGGCCATGCCTGCGGCCGCTGTGATGCCTGTCGACTACGCCGTGATGGCTTTTTGGCTGCAGGTGTAAGCGACCCCACGCGCTATCAAGCCTAGATTTTATTTTAACGAAGGAAACGTTATGCGCCCTGATGCCGAACATTATTTAGTTATTTCCGCCATGGGCACTGATCGCACTGGCATCGTTGAAGCACTCGCGCGCGCCGCCAGCGAATGTCGCTGCAATATCGCAGACTCGCGCATGGCCGTCATGGGACGTGAGTTCACCATCATTTGGATGGTGTCTGGCACCTGGGATGCCATCGCTAAGCTGGAAGCACAGCTGCCTGCCGTAGCCAAAAAGCTGGCATTAGAAATCATCACAAAACGCACCGAGCTGCGCGCGCAAGCGGTGCCAGCCATGCCCTATACCGTGCATGTGATTTCGCTAGATAACCCAGGCATTGTCTCTGATATTGCTAATTTCTTTGCTAGCCAAGACATCAATATCGAGGCCATGGAAACTAATACCTACGCAGCGCCG
>CAXIBK010000009.1:0-24448 GCA_964022225.1 uncultured Paraperlucidibaca sp. | reverse complement strand
CGTGTCATCACGCGCGGGCAACTTGCTGCGCTTGCTGTCGCTGCCGGCGGGCAATAGATCGACCACCGTGGTGTCATCGGGCAGTGCGGCGAGGTCGCCCCAGGCGCCTGGTGTGACCTCAATGGGTGCGCCGATGTCATTGGCGCCGGGCATGCTGTTGCCGCTGAAAGTACCAAAGCCACGCTCGCTGGCGGCGTTGCTCAACTCGCTAGAAAATGCGCTGCCGGCGTAGCTTGCCGCGCCCTTTTGTTTCTCGATTTCGCATGAGGCTAAGTCGGCGGTGTTCACGTAAGGGTTCAAAATGCGATCGACACGACCCGGCGCATCAACGCGAGTGGAATCGAGCACAAACATGCCTTTGGGTGTGTCGCGACGCAGAAAGACGGTGCCGCGAACATCGGTAATATCGCGAATATTCTCGCCACGACTTAAGCGATGAGCAATCTCTACGATGGCGCGCTCGGCATTGCCATAAAGCAAAATATCGGATTTAGCATCGAGCAAAATCGAGCGGCGCACTTTATCTTGCCAGTAGTCATAATGCGCGATGCGGCGTAGTGATGCTTCGATGCCGCCGAGTACTTGCGGTACATCGGGATAGGCTTCGCGAGCGCGTTGGGCATAGACGAGGCTGGCGCGATCTGGGCGGCGACCGCCTTCATCATTGGGAGAATAGGCATCGTCGGAGCGGATTTTGCGATCGGCCGTGTAGCGGTTGATCATCGAGTCCATATTGCCGGCGGCAATGCCGAAAAACAGATTGGGTTTGCCCAACACTTTGAATGGGTCAGCAGATTGCCATTCGGGTTGCGCAATGATGCCGACGCGAAAGCCTTGCGCTTCCAGCAGGCGGCCGATGATGGCCATGCCAAAGCTTGGGTGGTCTACATAGGCATCGCCGGTAATGATGATGATGTCGCAAGAGTCCCAGCCGAGCTGGTCCATTTCGGCGCGCGACATGGGTAAAAATGGCGCGTCACCAAAACATTCAGCCCAATAACGGCCGTGGCCGAAAAGCGGCGTTTTTGCGACCGGTGGTAACAAGCTCATCACATCACTCCAGCACGAGGCACGTGCAGATTAGCTGGCGGGTATAACGGCCCGCCGGATTCAAACGGTTTTAGAGGCCCAGTAACGGCAGCAGCGCTTCGACCATTGCGCCATCGAGTCCGACCAAGCCACCGATGCGGTTGGACAGGCTGGTTTTTAAACTTTCGCCGGTGTTGTTACGCAGCGCCGTGGCGGCTTTAACCGCGCTGGCGTCGGCTTGACTCAGGCGTGAGCCAAGCGCTTTCTCGACCTTGGCTACTGCAGCATTTTCGCTTACCGGCGTGCCAATGGAGGGAAATAAGGCGGCGAGCACTGGGCCATTGAGGCCAACACGTGAACCGACGTTATTGAGAAACGTATTTTGCACGCCATTGAGGCCAGACTTTGTCGCGCCAACCAAACCTTGCAGCTGTACTTTTTCGGCCACGCCAAGAGCGGTACCGCGCTTAGCTTCAACGGCTTGGATGAATGACTGAGTTTGCGAAGCTGAGGCGCCATTGCTAGCGCCAGTGTTACTACCACCCATGGTGGCGCAGGCAGCAAGACTTAAGCAGGTAGCAGCAACGATTAGTAATTTTTTCATCAATAAGTCCTTGATAAGTAGGGCGCGTTAAGCGATGCGTTCACGGGCACGCAGCACAGCGGCGCGTACTTGTTTTGGTGCGGTACCGCCAATGTGATCACGGGCATTGACCGAGCCTTCAAGCGTGAGCACGTTAAACACGTCATCGCTGATGTCGCGAGAAAATTCTTGTAGCTCAGCTAAGCTCATCTCGGCTAAATCTTTGCCGCTAGAGACGCCATAGCCCACGGCTTTACCAACCACTTCGTGGGCATCGCGGAAGGCTAAGCCGCGCTTCACGAGGTAGTCGGCAAGGTCGGTGGCGGTAGCAAAGCCGCGCCGGGCCGCCTCACGCATGATGTCACGGCGTGGCACCAGCGCTGGCACCATGTCGGCAAAGGCGCGCAATGAGCCCATGACGGTGTCGGCGGCATCAAACAGCGGCTCTTTGTCTTCTTGGTTGTCTTTGTTGTAAGCCAAAGGCTGGCCTTTCATCAGTGTTAATAGCGCCATGAGATGGCCAAAGACGCGGCCACTTTTGCCACGGACGAGCTCTGGCACGTCGGGGTTTTTCTTTTGCGGCATGATGCTTGAGCCGGTGCAGAAGCGATCTGGCAGGTCGACAAAATTAAACTGTGCCGATGCCCACAGTACTAGTTCTTCGCTGAAGCGAGACAGGTGCATCATGATCAAGGCGCTGGCCGAGCAAAACTCAATAGCAAAATCGCGATCTGAGACGGCATCGAGCGAATTCTCACAAATGCTATCGAAACCCAACAGTTTGGCGGTGATGCGGCGATCGATGGGATAGGTCGTGCCGGCCAATGCCGCTGAGCCCAAGGGCATGCGGTTTACTCGCGCGCGCAGGTCGACTAGGCGCTCGTCATCGCGCTTAAGGTTTTCAAACCACGCCAATAAATGATGGCCAAAGGTGACTGGTTGCGCGGTTTGCAAATGCGTGAAGCCGGGCATGATGGTGTCGGCTTCGCGCTCGGCGAGGTCGATGAGGCCGGTCATCAGACGCTTTAATTCGCCGCGAATAGCATCAATTTCATCGCGCAAATATAAGCGGATGTCGGTCGCGACTTGGTCGTTGCGACTACGGCCAGTGTGCAAGCGTTTACCGGCGATGCCGATGCGATCGGTCAGGCGACTTTCGATGTTCATGTGCACATCTTCAAGTTCAACGCGCCAGACGAAGTCGCCACGACTAATTTCATCTTCAATAGCTTTTAGGCCATCGATGATGAGGTCGCGATCGGCCACGCTGAGCACGCCAACTTCGGCAAGCATGGTGGCGTGGGCGATTGAACCGCGAATGTCTTGACGATACATGCGCTTGTCGAACTGAACCGAAGCAGTGAACTCGGCGACGAATTGATCGGTGGCCTCAGCAAAGCGGCCACCCCACATGGATGATGATGGGGTGCTCATGAACAAACCTTTGGGCGCGATAGGCGCATCATGTTTTCGGCGGACCTGCTTAAAATAAAAGCAGTACGGTTAAAAATAAGTCGCTAAGTATACATCACCTAGCCCTTGCACCGCTTGTGAACGCGGGCCAGCCTCGGGCACACTAAGGTCATGCCAATCTTAAAAAAACAACAAGCGGCGCAAGAGCATCTGCTCGACAATAATGAGTTCTGGTTGCCTGACTTTTGCTCACGCACATTCACTCTGCGCGTCGCCGTTATTTGCGTGCTCATTTCCTTGTTTTTATTGCTCGCACAATCGCCAACGCTGTGGCCATTTCCAGTTTGGGATTATGTCTTGCTGCTACTGCTGACTAGCAGTGTCATGGGGATTAGTTTTTTTCTGATTTGCCGCTGGCGTCAGCGCATGATGGCTTGGCGGCATTTGGCCGTTGCCGTGGCAGTCGTCTTTATCATCATGTTTAACCTGCTATGGCTAAGCTTGGTTGGCTTCATGTTGCTCGATGCCCTGAACCTGCCCATGCTCTCGTTTGTCAGCAATGAGTATTCGGCGATCTTCCGGCATCTGCTAATTAGTGGCCTTTTTGCTGGCCTTTTTATGCGCTACCTGACTTTGCAGGCGCAGCTCAGAAATCGTGAAAAAGCCGCAATGCAGGCCCGTTTAGAAGCTTTGCAAGCGCGTATTGAGCCTCATTTTTTGTTTAATTCGATGAATATTATTGCCAGCTTAATCAGTATTGATCCTGAGAAAGCGGAGCAAGTTGTAGAGGACTTGGCTGCGCTATTTCGTGCCAGCTTGAAAGATACAGCCGATGTCAGTCTTGCTGATGAAATTGCCCTATGCCGACGCTATGCCAATATTGAAGAGCTACGTTTAGGCGATCGACTAAATATTGATTGGCAGGTGGCTGCCGACGCAAACGCTGTACGAATTCCCTTATTAACGCTGCAGCCGTTGCTAGAGAATGCCATCCGCCATGGTGCAGAAATGTCAGTTGCTCCATGTAAAATCACATTGGCTGTTCAAATTTCGCCCGATTGGGTTAGGATACGACTGACGAATCCACTGCCGCCGTCACCAGCGCGCCCAGGCAATCAAATGTCTATGCGTAATGTGCGACTGCGATTACAGGCACGTTTTGGCCCCGAAGCAACACTTGAGGCTGCGCCTAAAGCGGATTTATTTGTCACAGAGCTGAGTTATCCTCGACGCTTAGCCTAAAAAAGAACGAGCCGTAATGGCCGTCATAACAAGAAGAAAAGTGAGGTTAAGGTGATGAAACCCCGTGTCATTATTTGCGACGACGAACGTCTAGCCCGTGAACGCCTAGTGCGCCTTCTCGAAGACATCGGCGGCTATGAGCTGGTTGGTTTGGCCGAGCATGGCGAGCAAGCGCTTGCCCTTGTTGAAGAATATCACCCCGATATTGTCCTGATGGACATGCGCATGCCGGTCATGGATGGCTTGACCTGCGCCCGCCAGCTCGCCGAGCGTGAGTCTCCGCCTGCCATTATTTTTTGCACCGCTTTTGATGAACATGCGCTAGAGGCATTCTCAGTGACCGCCTCAGGCTATGTGCTGAAGCCTGTGAGCCGCGAAAGCCTGCGCGAGGCCTTGACTCGTGCTTGTCGCGTTAGTCAGCTACAGCTTGGCACTGTGCGTCAACAGCCAACGATTACCGAGCGCACCACGCATCGTAGCCATATCACGGCTCGTACTCATCGCGGCATTGAGCTCATTCCTATCGATGAGGTGCGTTATTTTCTAGCCGATCACAAATACGTCACTGTGCGCCATGAGCATGGCGAAGTTCTGATTGATGAGACACTTAAAGAGCTTGAAGAGGAGTTTGGCGACCGCTTTATTCGCATTCACCGAAATGCTCTGCTGTCATTGAACTTTCTAGAAGGTTTAGAGGTTATTTCAACAGGGCAATACCGTGTGCGTATTCGTGGCTTAGATGAGCGCCTAGTGGTGAGTCGTCGGCATTTGCCCGAATTGCGCGAGACCTTGCATCGGGTCTAAGCCGCAAGCTCTACGCAGTTAAGCCTCGAGGCTGCTACACTCGATCGTAGTGTTCGGCCCCGAGGTTCTCATGTCTGTAGGTACATCAGCGCAACCACTGCGCATCGCCACTCGTCAAAGCCCACTTGCTCTCTGGCAAGCCCATTACGTCGCCAATGAGTTACGCCGTCACCATCCTGGCCTGGTCGTTGAGCTAGTCTCCATGGTCACTCAAGGTGACAAAATATTAGATGTGCCATTGGCAAAAATCGGTGGTAAAGGCTTATTCGTGAAAGAGCTGGAAGCTGCCATGCTCGATGGCCGTGCCGACATCGCTGTGCACTCGATGAAAGATGTGCCGATGGCCTTTCCCGAAGGTTTGGGTTTGTCGGTTATTTGCCCGCGCGAAAATCCATTCGATGCGTTCGTTAGCAATAAATATGAGTCAGTCGAGGCCATGCCCTTAGGTGCTGTGGTTGGTACATCAAGCCTGCGCCGCCAGTGCCAAATTCGCCGCGCCCGCCCCGATTTAGTGGTTAAAGATCTGCGCGGCAATGTACAAACTCGTTTAGGCAAGCTAGATGCTGGTGAGTATGACGCTATCATTCTGGCCTGCGCTGGCTTGATGCGATTAAACATGAGCGATCGCATCCGTTGCAGTCTAGATCCTGATCTTATGCTGCCAGCTGTTGGTCAAGGTGCTGTTGGCATTGAGTGTCGCATGCATGATGCTTATACGCGTTCGCTGTTAGCACCCTTGCACGACATAGAAACAGCCATTCGCGTAAAAGCAGAGCGGGCGATGAATACGCGCCTTGAGGGTGGCTGTCAGGTGCCCATTGCCGGCTATGCTACGCTTTCGGGCGATCAAATATCTATCGAGGGTCGAGTCGGCAGTGTCGATGGCCAGCGCATGATTATCGACTACGTGATGGGTCCGCAAAGCCAAGCCGAAGCCTTGGGCATTGAGCTCGCCGAAAAACTCTTGGCGCAAGGTGCCGGTGAGATTCTCGACGAAGTTTATGGGCGTTCGAGTATGCGCTAATGCGGGTGCTCAACCCCCGCCCATCGCGTCAAGCTCAGCCGCTCAGTGAGGCTCTGCGAGGCGTTGGTCATGACGTGATAGAGCTGCCTTTGTTGGCGATTGAGCGCTTAGCGCTAGATACTGCGGCGCGTGCGCAAATTCTTGCGCTTGATCGTTATGATGGCGTGATTTTTGTTAGCGCCAATGCCGCGCGTTATGGTGTGGCGGCGGTGAGCGATTACTGGCCTCAGTGGCCCAGCCCTTTGCCTTGCGTAGCGGTTGGAATGGCAACGGCGGCGGTGCTTGAGGCTGAGGGCTTGCGCGTACACATCGCGGCGCAGGAAGATAGCGAAGGCATGTTGGCTCTGCCGATATTGCAAGAAGTGGCTGGTCAGCGCTGGTTGATTTGCCGCGGTGAGGATGGCCGTGAGCTGTTAGCTAGCACTTTGCGCGAACGCGGCGCTGAGGTTGAAACTCTGGCTTTGTATAAACGGTTTTTGCCCGACACGGCTCGCGTCGAATGGCTGGACTGCTTCCCTCGTCCAGAAGTCGTGCTGCTTAGTAGTGCAATGATTTGGCGGCATTGGCAGCAGATTGCCGGCTCTGAAGCTATTGCGCCGTGGCTGGTTACCGTGAGCTCGCGTTTGGCTGACACCGTGCGTGCCGCAGGTGCAAAACGGGTGATCTGTGCCGATGGCGCGCAGCCAAAGTATTGGTTGGCAGCGCTGGCCCAGCTACCACAATAATATTTAGTAGAACTACAAGGATTTCGTCATGGCAGCATCCACAAGCCGTCAACCACTGGTGACATCGGTTGCGATCAAGCGACCCTTGAGCTTGGGCTTTAAAATTGTGCTGTTATTTCTCATGTTGCTGACCATTGCAGCTGGCGTCATGGCATGGCATAGCGAGCAGGAACATAAGCGTGCACGCAGTAGTTTGCGCACGGCCGATGCCGCGTTAACGCGAGTTAGCGGTGAGCTGGAAGCCATGAGCCTGCGTGAGTCTATGCGCGATACACAGCTGAAGCAGCAGCAAGTTGCCATCCAAAACTTACTGGCCGATGGTCCTGCTTTACGCCAACGGTGGCTGATTGATCGAGTTGATGCGGCAGTAACGGTAGCTGAGCAGGCCTTGGTGTTACGCCAAGATGCGCTAGGGGCGCGCCGAGCTTTGGCCGCCGCCGATGCTTTGTTAAATGAGCAGCGCATCGAAAATCTTGAGCCGTTGCACCGCGCTTTGCAGCAAGATATCAGCACGCTGTTGGCTATTGAGCCGGTTGATGCGAGTGCAGTGTATTTACGCCTATCTGCCCTGCAAGCGGCCATTGAGAAGCTCACGGTGAGCAAGCACGAGGCGGTGAAAGCGCAGACGCAGGTCGCAAATAAGAAAAGTTCAGGCGCTGAGAGCCTTTGGCAGCAGGGCTTAGATAAGTTCCGTGAGCTTATTGTCGTGCGTCGCCATGATGTAGCGCTCGAACCCATGCTTGATGAGACGCGATTGAGTCTGCTACGCAGCCAATTAGATGCACAAATTCTGCAAGCTCAGGTGGCGTTGCTGCGTGGTGACAGCGTGCTGTACCGCGCTGCCTTAGAGTCGGCTAGCCATCGTATTCAGTCGCGTTTAGCCGCACTATCTGCTAAGCAAACCGAGCCCTTGCTCGATGAGCTGGCGGATCTACAAGCTCAACCAGTGATGCTTGATGCGCCAGCTTTAGTTAGCCGCGCAGCGTTGACTGCGCTGCCAACCTTGGGCGGGGAGCGATAATCGTGCGTGTACTTACGTGGTTATGCTTAATAATGATTTTGCTAGCATTGGGCTTTGCGGCGTTTAGCAAAGATCCGGGCTATGTCTTGATTAGCTGGGGCAAAACATCGATTGAGATGAGCTTGGTGCTGGCGGTGTTTATTGCTGTGGTTTGGGTGTGGATAGTTGCACGCTTGGTGAGCCTTGAGTTGTGGCTGCGTGGCGCGTCTTCGAGAATGTCTACGCGCTTGTCGCGCAAAAAATCAACAAATAAGCCAATAGTTGCACCCGCAACGACAAAAAATTGGACGCCAAGCTCGCGATAGGCTTGACGCTAGCCTTCGTCGCGGCTTTAATACGCCCCTCGTGTGGCCCGGTAGCTCAGTTGGTAGAGCAGCGGATTGAAAATCCGCGTGTCCCCAGTTCGATTCTGGGCCAGGCCACCATCTAAATCTTGCAAAAAGCCTCAGCCCTCGGTTGGGGCTTTTTGCTATCTGGCTATCTAGTAAGCAAATAGTGGGCGAGCGGCAAGCCTCCCTCGATTTCATTCATAGTTAAAAGCTATCAAAACCAATAAAGTAATCAATTTAACTTTATGGCCAACCTTGGCTATTATGCGCAGGCAGGAATGACCTGAACCCGATGGCCGACTCGATTGATCGCTGTTACAGGCTCAATACGAACTGGCTGAGTAAGACCAAGGAGCTTTATAAATGACTAACCTAATCAACACCAAAGTACTGCCATTCAGCGCGACTGCTTACCACAATGGCGATTTCGTTCCAGTGACCGAGGCCGACTTAACTGGCAAATGGTCAGTTGTGTTTTTCTATCCAGCCGACTTTACCTTTGTTTGCCCAACTGAGCTGGGCGACCTAGCTGACAACTATGCCGAATTCCAAAAAATGGGCGTAGAAATTTATGGCGTATCGACCGACACGCATTTCACGCACAAAGCATGGCACGACACTTCAGATACCATCAAAAAAGTGCAGTACCCATTAGTTGGTGACCCAACAGGCCGCATCAGCCGCAACTTCCAGGTCATGATCGAAGAAGATGGCATGGCTAACCGTGGCACATTCGTGATTAACCCAGAAGGCGAAATCAAGCTGTTCGAAGTCCACGATAATGGCATCGGCCGTGACGCTGGTGAGTTGTTGCGCAAAGTAAAAGCGGCCCAGTATGTCGCAGCACACCCAGGCGAAGTGTGCCCAGCCAAATGGAAAGAAGGCGCGGCAACACTGAAGCCTTCGCTAGACCTCGTCGGCAAAATCTAAGTCGACAAGTCGCACGGTAAGACAAGCTTCGGGGTCACAAGCCCCGAAGCTCTCGAAATACATCTGTAACCAGGCAGACCCATCATGTTGGATGAAGAACTAAAAACCCAATTAGCCGCGTATTTGCAGCGGCTTGTTAGCCCTATTGAACTGGTCGCTAGTCTCGATGAGCGCAGCGAGTCGAAAGACTTGTTGGCCTTGCTGAAGGACATCGCTGCCTTAAGTCCGCATATTTCGGTGCGTGAGAATGGTGGTGACGAGCGTCGGCCATCGTTTGCGGTAAATCTACAGGGTGGTGAATCTGGCGTACGCTTTGCCGGTATTCCCTTGGGTCATGAGTTTACCTCGTTGGTTCTGGCCTTGTTACAGGTGAGTGGTTATGCGCCCAAAGTAAGTGATGACGTATTGGCGCAAATTCGTGAGTTGCCCGCTGGATTACACTTCGAGACGTTTATCTCGTTGAGCTGCCACAACTGCCCAGATGTAGTGCAGGCATTAAACCTGATGTCAGTGGTCAATCCGGGCATTACGCACACCATGGTCGATGGCGCGCTGTTTCAAGATGAGGTGGAGCGCAAGCAAATCATGGCGGTGCCTAGCGTGCACCTGAATGGCGAGCCATTTGGTCAAGGCCGCATGACCTTGGAAGAAATCTTAGCCAAGGTCGATACTAACGCTGCCTCCCGTGATGCTGACAAGCTCAACGCGAAAGCTCCCTATGATGTGCTCATCGTGGGCGGTGGCCCAGCGGGTGCCGCAGCAGCCATCTACGCGGCTCGCAAAGGCATTCGCACGGGTGTCGTGGCTGAGCGTTTTGGTGGCCAGGTGCTCGACACCATGGGCATTGAAAACTTTATCTCAGTAAGCCACACCGAAGGTCCGAAATTAGTTGCGGCGCTTGAACAGCACGTGAATGATTACGACGTAGACGTGATGAATACACAACGCGCGACGGCGCTGAATGCCAATGATCATATTGAAATCACACTGGCTAATGGTGCGCTGCTGAAATCGAAAACAGTAATTTTGGCAACCGGTGCGCGTTGGCGTGAAATGAATGTGCCAGGCGAGAAGGAGTATCGTGGTCGTGGCGTGGCATATTGCCCGCACTGCGATGGCCCACTGTTTAAAGGCAAGAAAGTCGCCGTAATTGGCGGCGGAAACTCCGGTGTAGAGGCTGCGATAGACCTTGCCGGTATCGTTGCGCATGTCACACTCATCGAGTTCGATAGCCAGCTTCGAGCAGATGCGGTGCTGCAGAAAAAACTGCGTAGCATGAGCAATGTCACCATCATCACCTCGGCCTTAACCACGGCGGTATTGGGTAATGGCGAGAAAATGACGGGTTTGACGTATAACAATCGACTCGATGACAGTGCGCATGAGCTCACGCTGGATGGTGTGTTTGTGCAAATTGGACTATTGCCTAACACTGACTGGCTCAAGGGCAGCGTGGCGCTGAGCCCACGCGGTGAGATTGAGGTTGATGTGAAAGGCCAAACATCTGTGCCGGGTGTGTTTGCTGCCGGCGATGCGACGACTTCGCCATACAAGCAAATCATCATTGCGATGGGCGAAGGTTCAAAGGCCGCTCTGTCGGCGTTTGATCATCTGATACGGACATCGACAAGTTAAGTCACGTGTATCGGCAAAATGAGCAGCAGTATGCTGATGATGTACCAAAAACGGCGCCACATGAGGTGCCGTTTTTTTATGGAGCAATGAGGGTCAATCTTCGCGATGCTGAGTTTCGGCTGTCTTACTCAATGCGAACAATGACAATCCGGCTGCGACAGCCATGTAGCCGCCCACCGCGGCGATGCCGAACTCAGTGGCTAGCCATGTAGCGGCATAAGGCGCTAATGAAGCACCGAATATCCCCGCTAAATTAAACGTTAGCGAGGCACCGGTATAGCGCACACTGGTGGGAAATAACTCTGACAACATGGTGCCCAACGGGCCGTAGCCCAAGCCCATGATGCTTAAGCCGAGGATCAAAAATAATAAGCAAGCCGTGGCGTCGCTGGCGACAAATAGCGGTTCGAATGCCAAGCCAAAAACCATGGTGAGGGCTGCTACCACCATCAGTGTTAAGCGGCGGCCATAACGGTCTGCTAGTAATGCAGAAAGAGGAATGGTCAGGGCAAAAAACAGCATGCTGATCATTTGCAGCTCAAGGAAGGTTTCGCGGCTATAACCTAAGGCAGTCGTGCCCCAGCTTAAGGCGAATACGGTCATTAGGTAGAACACCACAAAGACAGTGAGCGCAATCACGGTGCCCCGAAGTAAAGCGCCCGCATGTTCACGAAACAGCGTGATCATGGGCACGTCAACACGCTCATTGCGCTCGAGTGCTTTGGAAAATGAAGGCGTTTCTGTGATGCGTAAACGGACATATAGGCCAACAAAAACAAGTAAGCTGCTAGCGATAAAAGGGATGCGCCAGCCCCATGCGATGAAATCGTCGTTGTTTAAGTAGTGAGTAAGCGCGAGAAAGGTGCCGCTGGAAAGCAGGAAACCTAAGGGCGCGCCAAGTTGCGGAAACATACCAAACCAGGCGCGTTTGCCGGGTGGCGCGTTTTCAGTGGCGAGTAAGACGGCTCCGCCCCACTCCCCGCCTAAGCCCAAGCCTTGGCCGAAACGGCAGAGCGCTAACAATGCGGGAGCCAGTACGCCGATTTGCGCATACGTTGGCAAAAAGCCGATAGCTACCGTCGATAAACCCATGGTAAGTAAAGCTGCCACTAGCGTAGCTTTGCGGCCAACTCTATCGCCAAAATGACCAAACACAGCCGAGCCTAAAGGCCGAGCAAAGAACGCCACAGCGAAGGTGGCGAGAGATTGCAGCATGGCTGTGGTGGGGTCGGTATTAGGAAAGAACAGGGTGGGGAAAACCAGCACTGCCGCGGTGGCGTAAATATAGAAGTCGAAAAACTCGATGGTGGTGCCAATTAAGCTGGCAAATAGCACGCGGCCAGCTGAGTTTGCGCGAGGTTGTGTCATGGGGTTGCCTATGCAGATGCGCTAAGATGAGGCGCATTAAAACGCATTTCACCTAAGGAACGCGACTATGGCGCTATCTGCGCAAGTAAAAGCCGATGGATTGTTGCTCATCACCACCTTGTTGGCGGCAGTGAGCTGGATGTTTTCGGTCGAGGCCATCGCCTTGATGCCGCCACTGCTCTTTATGGCCTGCCGCTTTCTCATTGCCGGTTTATTGCTTGCGGCGTTTGGCTGGCATGAGCTACGCCAGCTGCAGGCGCAGCAATGGCGGCGCGGTGTGCGCGTGGGGCTGGTGTTCGCCATTGGCATGAGTTGTTGGATCATGGGTCTGCAATCTGGCGTGCATGTCGGCGAAGGTGCGTTTCTGACCAGCCTTGGCGTGGTTTTGGTGCCGGTCATGGCCTGGCTTATTTTCGATGAAGCTGCGCCGCGTAGCACGTGGATTTCATTGCCGATAGCCTGTGCCGGTTTGGCGCTATTGTTTTTGCAGCATGAGCTTAGCGTTGCCCAAGGTCAGCTCTGGTTCATCGCTGCGGCTGTCATCTTTGCGTTATTTTTTATACTCAATACACGAGCGTCTAATAGCCAAGCACAGACTGAGAAAGCTAAGCACAAAGAAAGAGTGCCGCCGTTAGCACTCACCGCGATCGTGCTGACCACGGTCGGCATGGTGACCTGCCTGTTCTCGGCGATGCTAGAGCCTTGGCTGCCAACGTGGGAGGCGCGCTCAGGCGCAATGCTGGGTTGGGTGCTAGCCAGTGCGGTGATTGGTTCAGCGATGCGCTTCTTAGTGCAAACCTATGCGCAGAGCTTGTCGAATCACAGCCACGGCGTGGTGATTATGGTCATTGAGCCAGTATGGACAGCGCTATTAGCCATGGCATGGTTGGGCGAAACCATGACAGCGTGGCAATTAGTAGGTTGTGGCTTGATTTTGATGGCGCTACTGATTAGTCGTGCCGGCCCGGTTGGCCATAGACTGTGGCGAGCAGTGATACGCCCCGGCACACCCGGTTAGGCGTGCCAGAGGTTGCACAGAGGCTTAGCCTTTAGCGCGAGACTTGAAGGTTGCATCGCGAGTATCGATTTCGATTTTCTCGCCGGTCTCGATGAACGAGGCCACTTGCAGCTCAAAGCCATTGTTGAGTTTAGCCATTTTCATGACCTTACCCGACGTGTCGCCACGCGCCGCTGGCTCTGTGTAGGCCACTTCACGCACGATGGTGGTGGGTAGTTCAACAGAAATGGCTTTGCCGTTGTAGAACACCACGCTGCAAACGTCTTCCATGCCATCTTCGATGAAGTTGATGACGTCGCCTAAGTTTTCTTTTTCCACTTCGTATTGGTTGAACTCTTCGTCCATGAAAATGTACATGGGGTCGGCGAAGTACGAGTAAGTGGCTTTTTTCTGGTCCAAAATGATTTGGTCAAACTTGTCGTCTGCTTTGTAGACCGACTCTTGGCCTTGACCGGTGAGCAGGTTTTTCATTTTCATTTTGCAGACGGCCGAGTTACGGCCCGACTTGTTGTATTCAGATTTCAACACAATCATGGGCTGGCCGTTAATGCTGATCACATTGCCGGCGCGGAATTCCATTGCTGTTTTCATAAAGGCTTATCCGGGTGGGTTTTCTCGGGCGTGGATTCTACCTGATTTGCGTAAAAACGCATCAATTGTGTGGCAAGGTCGGGTGCCTGCATTAAGTGGTTTCGCCAGCCTTGCATCATTTCGCGCAATGAGTGGAGCTCGGCCAACAGCGCATGAATATGCTCAGGTGTGAGCGTGCCGCGCACCCACGCCCATTGCGCGGCCAGCCACACGTTTAGCGCCGATGATGAAGCCTGGTTAATCAATGCTTGCGGCGGATTGGGTTCAGCTTGCGTGACTGTGGTAGCGCGTGCCAGCCATGCCTGCAGCTTAGTTTCGTGCGCCAGCTCATCTTGCGGATAAATATGCCAGAGCAAAGGCTTCGCTGCCCATTGCGCACGAATGAAAGAGTCTTCTCCGCGAATGATATTGAGGTCGCAGGATGCTAGCAGCTGGTCATAGTCGGTGTGCGTGAGCATGGGCAAGGCGTAGAGCGTGCTGACGCCGTGTTGCACGCAGCTGCCGATAATGAGTGGCGTTGGCAGTAGCTTATTGATGGCGCTTAGCGCTTTGCCGGCACAAATCATCAGTTGCGTTTTGTGCTCGTGAAGCGCTTCAAGTAAGGCGCTAACGGAGTCGGTTTCGTAGCAAAATAGCGAAAGTCGAGGTGTATCTGCGATGGGCTGAGTTAGGCCTAGGCGCTGCCAAAAGCTGAAGGCTTGCGCAGGATCATCCAGTCGCTGTAACAGGCTGGCTTCGCGCAATAGGCCACCACTGCGAGGGGTAAAGCCGGGAAACCAAAAGGTGGTGCTGGCGCCGTTGGCCTGCGGCGAACTCAGGCCATGGCAGTCTTCGATCCAGGCTTCGGCGCTGAGATAATCGAGGTTTATCCAGATATTTTTAGCTGTGAGCTGCGCGCGATAATTGTTGGGCAGTGTGCAGGCAAAGCCTTCAATGACCAACTCTGCCGGCAAGAGCGCTAATGCTTCGTGGCGCTGCCAGCGCATTAGTGTGAGGTCATCGAGTGGCTGTACAAGGAGCTCGGGGTTGATGCGCGAGTCGAGCAGTTGGAAAGCAGCCAAGTCATCCACTAGAAGTACGACCTGCGCGCCATGCTCAGCGCTGAGTTGCCGCGCCAAACGCCAGCACACCCCAAGATCGCCAAAGTTGTCGATAACGCTGCAAAAAATATGGGCTGAGGGCACTAATAGGTCCAATTATGAGATGAGCTAGAAGCGTCTGAGTATACTCAATTGGTAATTCCAGGTTTTTGATGCAACTCAGCTGTGGAGGCTAGAAATGAATCAACCAAAGCATCAGGTGCTGATCAAATTTGTGGTGTTGTGCGTGGTTCTAGTGACGTACTTCGGTTATTTGACTTATGAGTATGGCCTGCTAACAGGTGGTATTGCCTCACTGATTACATGGAGCTTCTTCGTACTCTGCACTCCAGTTGCGGATGCAGGCTTTTTGCTAGATTTCCCGCTGCGAGTGCTATTTGGTATTCGGATGGTTTTCTCAGAGCTGGTGGTGTGGGGGATTGCTATAGGTATTAATGCAGTGGCAATGCTGCACTACCCCCAGTTTTATGACACTACGTTTATCACCCGACTTATGAGCGTTATTCTCATAAATCCCTACCCGTATTGGAGTGTAATCATTCTATCGGGCATAGGCACATTTTTGTCGATTCGCTTTGGTGATGAGCTAATGGATGTGTTTCATCATAAAAATCGCGCATTTTATTTGCGCCATCACTTTAAGCATGAGCTAGTTCTTATCGTTTTCTATCTAGGCGTGATTTTTGGCTACTATAAAATCCTTGAAAAGCTAGGTATTTCATTGCCTGGAGTCTAGGCGTGCAGCTAAATGATTTCAGCCTTTAGCTTAATCGCCAGCAAGCATCATTAAGCTGGCAGCAATCAAAGCAGCTGCGCCCACCAAAAAAGACATCGGGAATTTACAGCGGAGCGGAAGCGTTAGCTGCAAATAAAGATCAAAAATAAAGGTTGATACATAAATGGCCGCCGCAATCCGATTGCCAACGAATAATGGCGAAAAAGATGCCATCATCGTGGTGAACGCAATCAGCATAAAAACTAAATATCGCCTCTTAACAACTGGGTTTGTTTCTGCCGAAAAATACCACTGATCCAATTTCGTTAGCATTGCCGAGCCGCTCCATAGCTGTGCGGCCTAGTATGCCAAAAATTCCAGCGCGCGATGATAAAGCAGATATGAGCAAGCTCGTGTCTAAGTAAAACTCAATCACTGATCTGCTCAGCTCCAATTACTTACTGCGCTTGGGCAACCATAAGCTGAAGACAAACCAGCAAACAAGCAGGCTACCAGCAGCTAATATAATGTCACCGGGCATGCGCATCCAGACCAATAAATGCACCAATGATTGGTCCATGAATTCGGCAGAGCGTGCGAACCAATAGCCATTTTCAAGCACAGCGTTGAGTTGCATTAGGCCCAATGGCAGCAGGGTTAATAAGCCCATCAAGGCGAGGCCGATATTGAGTGACCAGAACGCGCCACGCAGAGTACTGTCGGACCAAACCGCATCGGGCTTCATGCCGCGTAGGCAGAACATCATTAGGCCGATACCGAGCATGCCATACACGCCAAACAGCGCGGTGTGGCCATGCAGTGCAGTGAGGTTTAGGCCCTGCATATAGTAAAGCGCGATGGGCGTGTTGATTAGGAAGCCAAAGAGGCCAGCGCCGACTAAGTTCCAGAACGATACCGCGAGAAAGAACAAAATCGGCCAGCGATAGTTCGCCATCCACGGCGTGGCACGGCCATTTCTATAGGTGCCGTAAGCTTCTATGCCGATGAGCGCGAGTGGAACCACTTCCAGCGCCGAGAATGAGGCGCCAAGCGCGAGTACGGCGGTTGGCGTGCCGCTCCAGTACAGATGATGGAAGGTGCCGAGCACACCGCCGGCCATAAACACGATGGTGGCGAAGAGCACATTGATGGTGGCACTTTTGGCGCGCACCAAGCCTAAACGGACGAATAAGAAGCTGATCACCGCCACCGCAAAGACTTCAAAGAAGCCTTCTACCCAAAGGTGCACCACCCACCAGCGCCAATATTCGACCATGGCGATATGGGTTTTTTCACCCCACATTAAGCCAGCACCATAAAACAGGCCGATGGATACGGTGGATAAAAACAGTAGGCCAACGATGGACGCCATGTCGTCTTTGCGGCGCATGGCGGGCCAAAGTGAGCGCCCGACCAAGATTAGCCAAAGCATTAGGCCGACAAACAAAAACGCCTGCCAGAAGCGACCAATATCGGTGTACTCCCAGCCTTGATGGCCGAACCAGAAGTTATATTTCAGTCCCATTTTCTGCATGACGGCAAACCATTGGCCAGTAAATGCGCCGACAACAATGATCAGCAAGCAGACAAACAGGAAGTTAACGCCAAAGCGTTGGTATTTCGGCTCATGGCCAGATACGGCGGGCGCGATGTAGAGGCCTGTCGCTAGCCATGCCGTGGCAATCCATAAAATAGCGAGTTGGGTATGCCAGCTTCGAGTCAGCGAATATGGCAGATATTGCGAGATATCTAAGCCGTAAAAATCCTTCTCAACTTGGAAGTGTGCAGTGATAGCGCCGAGTAAAATCTGCACAAGAAATAGCACAACGACTAGCCAAAAGTACTTTGCTGTTGCGCGCATGGATGGCGTGATCACGATGTTTAGCAAGGGATCTTTGGCTGGCGGTGTCAGCGGCTTTTCTTGACTGGCATAAACCGCGTAATGCCAGGCCAGTAAGGCAATGCCGGCAATCATGAATAACACGCTAAACAATGACCAAATCAGTGTGCCCGGCGTTGGCGTATTGCCCACTAGCGGTTCGTAAGGCCAATTATTAGTGAAGCTGGATTTGCTATCTGGGCGCTGAGTCACCGCGGCCCATGAGGTCCAAAAGAAGAATCCGCTGAGCTGGCGTCTATGCTCCTGAGTATCGACGCTGCCATTTTTCATGGCATAGGTTTCACGCAGTGCAGCCGTCGCAGGATCATCGCTAAATAGGCTTTCGTAGTGCGTTATCAGGCCTCTAATAACCGTTGCGCGATCATCCGAAATAGTCAGGGTTTTGCTGGCGGCATCGTAGCGATTAGGTTTGAGCTCTTCTTGAAGTCTCGCTTGTAGAGCTAGCTGTTGAGCGTGTGGAAGTACAGCGTAGTCCATAGCGTAGGTTTGCTGCGACCAAAGCGTTAGCAGACCTTCGGCTTCACGATGCAGCCAGTCGGCGCTCCAGTCTGGTGCGATGAGTGCGCCGTGGCCCCAGATTGAGCCAACTTGCATGCCACCGATGCTTTGCCAGACTTGCCGGCCAGTCTCTAAGTCATCAAGGGTGTAAATAGTTTCGCCAGATGTTGAGACGATGCGATCGGGCAATGGCGGCGCGACGCGGTAAATCTCGTTGCCCATGAGCAAAAGTACGCTGAACGTGCTCGCTAATAGTAGTGCCAGCCCAAGCCAGAGTCGTTTGGTAGTGGACATGCGCAGCTCTCCAAATATGAACCAAGTTGGTCAAGCCAGTGTCAGGCAAGTCGCTTTAGTTTTTATTGATCTGGATCAAGATGCGCTTCGTTCGTTTTGGCAGCAAACACATTGTGTGCTGCGGAAGTGATGATTGGTGTCCTGATTCGGCACCCGTGCTGTCTCGTTTGGAGCCCTGCGAAAAAGGCAGCTGGGCATATGCTGAGAGACAAGCTGCGGGTTTGCCCGATAAAAGCGTTTGGAGGCTATATGCAAATTTTACGGTGGGCTTTGGCCGGTACGGTTGCGCTTTCCCTAGTGGGATGTGGTGGTGAGTCCGTCACGCCAAAAGCGCCGCAAGCCGCAATCACAGATCCCGTCACAGATCCCGAGCCAGAAGTTCCATCGACGCAAGTTAAGAAAACGGTGACGTTTAAGGCCAGCGACGGTAAAAAACTTCAAGCAATTATCACTGCTACAGATGAGCTCAAGCCGCGCCCACTTATTATTGAGTTCAGCCCCTACGGTTCAGGCTCGGCCGTGCCTGACTTTGGCTCTGCTTATAACCATGTCTTTGTTAATGCTCGTGGCACTGGTTCTAGTCAGGGCGTTTGGAGCGCCGTTGGCCCACGCGACCAATTAGATGTTGCCGAGTTTCTCGAGTGGGCCTGCGATCAGCCTTGGAGTAATGGCCACATTGGTTTGTATGGTTTTTCGGCAAGTGCTATCGCTGTCTATAACTCCATGCATTTGCCGCTAGCGTGCGTAGATGCCGCCGCGCTCATGGCCGGCACTAACGATCTGTATCGAGACCTGCTTTTCCCTGGCGGTATGCAAAACATATTGCCCGCGATTGCCGTAGGTTTTGGTGTCGGCGCGCCATTATTAGCGAGTCTGCCCGATCGAATGAAGGCAAACCCAGTGCCAATTGACTTGCTAGAATCTGGCTTAGGCTTCTTGCTCGATCTCTTGCCAAATGCGCTTTTGCTGCACCAATCTGAGGATGCCTACTGGCAGGCGCGCACACAACGGCCCGGGCCAAATGTGTTTCCTGTACTGGCGGATACTGGGTTTTATGATGTCGAATCACGCGGGCCATTTGAAAGCTATAAGATGCTGCGCGAACTTGGTGTGCCTGTACATTTGCGAGTTTTTGGTGCGCACGATGGCTTTCCGAAAAATGGGCCTGACCCATTCGTAGAATATAAGCGCTGGTTTGATCGCTATTTGCTCGGCATTGAAAACGGTATCGATAAAGAGCCGAAGGTGCAGATGCTGGTTGGCCACGGTAGCTATAAAGCATCGCTAGATGGTCAGTTTACAAAAGTCGACGCAACAGACTGGCCGGTGCCCGGCACACGTTGGCAATCGCTGTATTTCGATGCCAGTCGCGGCGGTGGCGCAAAGTCTATCAACGATGGAAAATTAGCTCCGGCGCCAATAAAAAAGAAAGCATTGCAGCCATATCCTGCGCTCACATCATTGCCGACCGCTACCGATCCCAACACCACGGCGACAATTTATGGTGCCGGCGCTCCCCTATTTAGCGCGCTGCCATTTTTAACTGAGCTGGCAGTGATGGAACCGCTATCACTAACTTACACCACGCCAGTATTAGCTAAAGATGTTGATGTGGTGGGTCCAGCAAGCCTAGAGGTCTACCTGTCTATGCTGCTGCCCGATGGCGATATTCAAGCGGTTATCGCTGATGTATGGCCTGATGGTAGCGCTCATCCGGTCGCGATAGGGCGCCTGCGAGCAAGCTATCCCAAGCTTGTTGAGGAGCGCACTGTGCGCGATAGTTCGGGTGAAGTCGTGCAGCCATATGTAGATTTCAGTAAGAAGTCTTACGCGCTACCGATGCAAAATAGAAAGTATCATGTAGAGTTTTGGCCTATCGGCAATCGCTTTCAAGCAGGCCATCGACTGCGCGTGTATTTAACCGGCGCTGCCACATATATGCTGCCAGTGCCTGGCGTAAACATTGTTTCTGTCGGTGGCGATGCTCCGTCGCGGCTATTACTGCCAGTGCTGCCTGCGAGCGATCTATTAGCAGCAATGAACCCTGCTAAATAAGTCTAGCGCGGCATGGGTAGTTGCTTAACCCACGCCGCGCTGTTGGTCATCCCAAAATGGCTTTCTCAGGTCGCGCTTAAGCACTTTGCCGGCACCCGAGAGCGGCAGCGCTTCGATAAACGACAAGCTGCGCGGGCATTTGTATTTGGCAATTCGCTCAGCGCAATGTGCGTTGAGCTCTTCAATAGTTAGTGCCGCGCCAGCTTTCAGCACAACTACCGCGTGCACGGTCTCGCCCCACGCCACAGACGGCACACCAATAACGGCGCAGTTAGCCACAGCGGAGTGTTGCGCGATGGCGTTTTCGACTTCCGCCGAATAGACATTCTCGCCGCCAGTAACAATCATATCTTTGATGCGATCTACGACGAAAACATAGCCTTCATCGTCCATATAGGCGCCATCTCCGGTATGCATCCAGCCGTTTTTTAGCGCTTCGGCGGTGGCTTCTGGGCGGTTCCAATAGCCGAGCATGACGTGAGGACCGCGCACTACCACCTCGCCAACTTGTCCGCGCGGCAGCTCTTGGTCGTTTTCATCGACAATACGCACGTCGGCACACAGGCCTGCCCGCCCTGCAGAGCGCAATTTACTATCGATGTGATGGTCCTGTGGCAGTAACAGCGTTGCTAATGGTGCCAGCTCAGTCATACCGTAGGCCTGCAAAAGCCCAGCATTAGGCAGCAACGCCATCGCGCGTTTTAGTAAGGCCTCGCTAATCGGCGAGGCGCCATAAAGCAGCATTTGCAGATGGCTTAAATCAAAGTCGCCAGCCTGTGGGTGGTCGACCAGCATTTGAATCATGGTAGGCACTAAAATGACTTCGCTGATGCGCTCATCCTGCAGAGTTTTTAATACGGTGAGGGGCTCAAAGCCTGGGAGAATGACGTGGGTGCTGCCATGCGTGAGCATGGCGTTGAGTAAAGCAAAATCGGCTAAATGGAACATCGGCGCCGCGTGCAAGCCAATGCACCCTGGCTTAGCAATGCCGTTGGCAACTAAAGCCAGAGCGACCGAGATTAGGTTGTTATGCGAAAGCATCACGCCCTTGGGAAAGCCAGTGGTGCCGCCGGTGTAGAAAATACCGGCGAGATCGTTGCCATGTCGGTAAGCCTCAGGCACTGGTTTGCCGCTAGCGATTAGATCTTCATAACTGAGCATACCTTCTGGTGTTTCTTGCTCGCCGGTGTAAATCACTGTTCTCAAGCTTTTCGCACGCTGACGGAGCTCAGGGAGCATGTCGGTGAAATGGTCGTCGACTAGTAATATGGCGGTGCTGCAATCGTCTAGCGAGAAGGCAACTTCGCTGGCGCTCCAGCGCGTATTAACGGGGTTGATTACGCCGCCGCCCCAGGGTACAGCCATGAAATATTCGAGATAGCGATCGGAGTTAAGGCTGAGCAAGGCCACCGGCTCGCCAACACCCATGCCAAGTCCTTGTAGTGCGCCAGCTAGGCGTGCAACACGATCGCCAAAGCTGCGATAGTTTTGGCGTCGGTCGCGAAAAATAGTGGCTATAGCGTCTGGGCGTTGTTGTAGCGTGCGATGCAATGCTTGCGTCAATGACATGTGCTTTTCCGACTAGCCTAGGTATGGCCCAGACTAGCCAGATTAGAAAATTAAAGCATTAGCCTTACGTCTTAGATCACTAGCTCGGGGCTACCACAGCTGATGGAGTCTAGTGAGACGTCGCTGCGACCAAGATCAAGACCAACAAGACCGCTTAGCAAGTTGGCAAGTAGATCGCCGATACCATTTAGGATGACTTTGAGTAGCTCAATAACGGGCATAAGAACAGCGCCAACTAGTGGCTTTACAACGTCACCTAAAATGCCGCCTAGAAGTGACTCTAAAAAACCGGCTTTCGCATCTGTTTGAAGCGAAGAGATGAGCTCTGTTCTCGCACATGATGGGCTATATTCAAAAGGACGTTCATAGCAGCCTGTATTGACACTGTTACGCCATTGCGAAAGCATGTTGCCAGTGAAAATAAATGCAGGCCTATCCCAATTCACACCGTCATTTTCTAAACGATTTTGCAGCCTATTTAGGTCGCCAATATCAAAATTTCCATGACCTCCTGTAGGTTGGAGTTCAGGAAGAGCTAAGTAAGTGTCGGCAATTTGAGTTGCTTGCTCATTGCTCAGTGGCTCCGATGCAAAATCACTATTACCAAGCAAATCAAGCACCTCAGAGATGAGGTCAGAAACTAAGCTACCGATTTGCAAATTATTAATGCCGGTAGTTTTTGTTTCTCCAACTTCGAGTGTTATGTACTCTGGGTCTGAAGGCAGTACGGGTAGCTCTACTTTACCTCCAACTAAGTTAATGCCAAGCAGGCGTACAAATGTTTCATTTTGTAGTGAGCTTGCGCAGACATCTTTGGTCGACCATAAAGTGTCGGGAGCGACCTTTCCGATACAGGCATTGGCCACTGCACTATCCACGCGAATGACGGCTGTGCGAGGTGAGGCGTCACAGTTGATCTCATCTACTGTTGCGACTGCCTGCACAGTATCAATGATGATGGGTAGCTTAATTGTCGTGCCCAGCAGCTGCAAAATCCCCGTCAGGCCTTCATTTGTATTTAAGTCCACATGAATGCGTACTTGAGCATTATTTGCTTTTGTACCAATGCTGCCTATGCCAATGCTTTGCGGCTCGACCACACGCACACCAACATTGAGGCCAGTTAAAATATCGTTGCCACCAAGGCTAATGCTCACGCCATTTGACTTTGTTGCCACGCCAACGGCAGCGGTGACTAAGCTAAGCGCATCGACGCCTACATCTAAGGCGGACTTGCCCGATATGCCGGCAGTTTCAATTAATGCAAAAAGTCCGGCAGTGTCATTGATGGTTGGGTCTGTGCCTAATTGCACCTTTAAATCACTGAGACCTAGCTGCGCTTCAAGTGCACTCAGCAATTCCACGTTAGCGCCTAGTAGCCCATCTTGTCCCGCCACTGTGACGATAGCGTCGAGTATGGGGCCGACTCCTAGTTTGTTTACGGCCAGCAATTCGTTTAAATCACCCACTGAAATATCAGCAGAAACTGGGATACCAAGTGCTTTTAAGAGGCCAGAAGGTGTGATTTTAACATCAGCTAAGCCGCCGTAAGATGCGACAACCGTGTTGTCTAAATTCACACCAACTAGCTTAAGCAAAGACATGATGGGAGCAGAAGGATTGGTGGTTAGTAACTTCGAGCCGATACGAAAAACTACCGTTGGTGCTGAGTTTATTGCGGTTGCACTAGCACTGAGATTGATAGTGTTGCCGAATATGCCACCGACAATTAGGCTGGCTGGCACTTTTTTGCTGGCGGTAATTTGTACGCCATCGGTACTACCGGTACTGCCATCGGGATTAAATACTCGTAAGCTATTTTCAGCTACGCTAATGCTGCCGCAGCTTGCAATGATCGTTTGTTTATCATCGATGTTGAAGTTGTTACGAGTTGCAGCAGTGACGGCGTAAGCCTGCGCATTGCCACTTGCGCAGCCGCGGCGCGAGGCCACCTCTAGTGCGGCGACATCAGCAATGCGTTGTAGGTTACGCTTTTCGACATAAAGTCGGCCCGTGTCTACTACCAGCGATAGGCATAAAACAGCCAGCAGCATAAAGCCAGCGGTCATGATTAGAGCTGCGCCCTGTTCCTTTTGGGCATGGCTACGGTGATGCATGTCCAGTGCTCGTCACTTATCGGTAGATGGCGGATTATAAGTGACAAGCTGTATAGACTTATGCCGGCATTGCATATCTCCTACAATTACAAGGTATTGTAGGCGCTGTGTTACAGAGCTTGCTGAGTTGCGCCATTTTTACAGCACGGACCCGATAGTCTTAGTCTCTCAAGGCCTCGACCAGTAACATTTGCGCTACCTTATCTTCCATGCTTGAAGGATTAACTAGGTCCATGCGCTCAAGTAATGGCTTCAAGTTGGAGTCGATGCGGCTAGCATTGAAGCTCAGCAACCCGAGTAGCAAACGCCATTTTGGTGTGCTCGATACGCGCTTCCTCATGGCTTTGAGTGCAGCACCTAAACGGATTTCGTCGTCGGTTAAATCGCTGCCTAAAGGAAATGCGGGGAAGCGTTTAGCTTGACGGTGCGAGCTAAGCTTTTGCTCTAGTGCGGCAGGGAAGTTGTGTCGGCGCGTTTCGGGAATGACA
>CAXIBK010000008.1:0-24536 GCA_964022225.1 uncultured Paraperlucidibaca sp. | reverse complement strand
CGCGATTATCAAAACGAATCACACGATAGCCCTCGGCCACCAAGCCTTCGCAAAAGCCCAAAGGCCACAGTGTGAGCTGCGCACTCAAGCCCATCACTAAAACAATGGGCGGATGCAACACATCGCCCATGTCCTCATAAGCCAATTCAAGGCCATTGGCCTCTGCAACGCCGCGACGAATATTCATGCCTTACTTACTCACTTTCACAATAGGGTAGACCCAGCCACCGAGAGATTTTTCCAAGGCTATGGCGCAGGCCAAACCAAGATGATCATTGCCTTCTTTGGCAATGATTTGTACGCCTGTTGGTAGGCCAGCGCCATTGAGACCCGTCGGTACCGATGTGCCGGGCAGCGACAAGGCATTAAACACGGCGCAGTTGACGAAATTAAACGGCGGCAGCATCGCATGATAATGCTTGGGCGCAACCGTCGGATACGGCGGCGTAATCAGCACGCCATCATCGCCTAAAGCATCTTCCAGCTGGCGCTTTAGCACTAAGGCCTGAGCACGCAATTTAGCGGTGCGCTTCGGTGTCCACTCTGGCAAGCGCTCAAACAGCGCAAGCGCAATCAGCGGGAAGGTGTGGTCGGAGCGACCGATGGCGAAACGACCAAACTCGGCTAGTGCGGCGCGTGGGGCGCGGGTGCCAAAGAGATGATCGGCAAAGGTGTGGTCGCTGCCAGCGGTGGCGAGCATAGCCGACCACAGGTCTAGCGCCTTCGCCATCAAGGGTAAATGAATCGCTTCAACGCGAGCGCCCTGCGCCATCAAGGCCTCAATGGCACGGTCGCGTGCGCCCAGTTGGTCGGCATCCGGCGAAATGGCCAGCTCACGAGCAAACTGCAGCACGCGCAATTTACTAATATCGACATCACTCACGGGCTGTAAATGCACAGCGCGATCAACAGCGAGCACACGCACCAATGGTTCTAAATCTTCTGCACGACGGCACAAGGGCCCGCTCGATAAATGCCGATCAATACCGCCAGATGGCCCAGGAAACTGGCCTTCATTATCGATCAAGCCCGGCGAGCACTTATGGCCAAACACGCCGTTGAAAAATGCCGGCATGCGAATCGAGCCGCCAACGTCGCCGCCCAAACCAAAAGGTGAGGCGCCACTGCCAACGATTGCGCCCTCACCGCCCGATGAACCGCCGACGGTATGTGCTGGGTTGTAAGGGTTATTGGTGCGGCCATAGACCTTATTGAAAGTTTCCATCCACATGCAGAGCTCGGAAGTGTTAGTTACCCCGAGTGGAATGGCGCCAGCGGCGCGTAAATTCGCTACGGTTGGCGCATCATCTGCGACCTTACGACCAATGCGGCTGACCAAGCCGGCGGTATTTGGCATGCCGGCAAAATGAAAGTTCTCTTTAATGGTGCATGGCACGCCAAGCAACGGTGGCAATGACGCTAATGTGCGCGCCTTTTTTGCTTTGGCCACGGCTTCATCGGCTTTTGCAGCCTCAACACGGGCATCCGCAACGCGTTCGCACACCACGGCATTGAGCGTGGGATTTACTTGCCGCAAACGGGCAATATGCGCCTCGACCACAGCCACCGAAGTGGTTTTACCGCTACGTATTTGTGCAGCCAACTCGGTAGCCGAGAGTAATAGCAGATCAGACATGACTTATTGCCAGATATGGACGTGTTGCGACTTTGCCCCAGTCGCCTGCTCGATGCAATAATCACTCACGTTTTTGAGTATCACTTATGGCCAACGCAACACTAATTCCACTGATCGATGCCCTGCTGCCGCAAACCCAGTGCGGGCAATGCGGCCATCCCGGCTGCGCACCTTATGCGCAGGCCATCGCCAACGGTGAAGCGATTAATCATTGCGTGCCCGGCGGCCAAAGCACCATCGACGCCCTAGCGCGCTTGCTCGACAAGCCCAGCCTGCCACTAGACCCAGCCTATGGCGTCACGCCTGAGCATCGTCTAGTCGCCTTTATTCGCGAAGATGAATGCATCGGCTGCACCAAGTGCATCCAAGCCTGCCCCGTCGATGCCATCGTGGGTGCGGCGAAACAAATGCACACCATCATGGTCGATGAATGCACCGGCTGTGATCTTTGCGTGGCGCCTTGCCCCGTCGACTGCATCGACATGGTCAAAGGCCCAGACATTCCCATGACCTGGCATAAGGCTTCTGATGAGCCACTCAATGCCGACGAGCAAGCGGCGAAAGATCGCGCCGATAAAGCGCGTGAACGCTTTGAGGCCCTCAAAGCGCGCAAAGCTAAACTGGCTGAAGCCAAAGCGGCGCGCCGTCCAACTGCGGTAGTGGCGAAAACAGCCAATGCTGGCGCTGCCGACACCAGCGCGCTGATGATTGCTGCCGCACTCGCCCGCAGCCAGCTGAAAAAGACCGAAAAGCAAATCGCCGCGCTGAGTGCTCGTGGTGAGGAGGTCAGCCATTTGGAAGCTCGCCTGCCAGAACTCAATGAAGCGGTGCAGGAAGCCGAAGCGGCTTTAGCGAAGGCCAAAGCGCCCGGCAGTAAGCGCGTACGCACCACAGGAGCGCTGTGATGAATGCCGCCAAGCGCGAAGCAATTTTTGCGCGACTGCAAGCCGAAAACCCTGAGCCGCGCACCGAGCTGAACTATCGCAACCCATTTGAGTTGCTCATCGCGGTCTTACTCTCGGCGCAATCAACCGATGTTGGCGTCAACAAAGCCACGGTAAAGCTGTTTGCTCAAGGCCCAACGCCTGCCGCCATGTTGGCGATGGGTGTTGATGGCGTCAAAGACTGTATTCGTACTTTAGGACTATTTAACAGCAAAGCGGAAAATGTCATCAAGACCTGCCGCATCTTGGTCGAGCAACACAATAGCGAGATTCCACGCCAGCGCGAGGCGCTAGAAGCGCTGCCCGGTGTTGGCCGAAAAACTGCCAATGTCGTGCTGAATACCGCGTTTGGTGAACCAACCATTGCCGTTGACACTCACATCTTTCGCGTCGCTAATCGCACGCGTTTAGCACCGGGCAAAGACGTTGTAGCGGTCGAAGAAAAACTGATGAAAGTCGTGCCAAAGGCGTATCGTGTCGATGCGCATCATTGGCTGATTTTGCACGGCCGCTATACCTGCATTGCACGCAAACCACGCTGCGGCAGCTGCCTGATAGAAGACCTCTGTGAATACAAGGAGAAGGTGCTTGACTAAGCCCTCAGCAACACCGACTACTGCCGTTAAATCGACTAGCAAACGCAGCCGCTGGCTGCTTGGCGGCCTGGCATTGCTCATTGTGGTCTGGCTGAGCATTGTCACTGCTATCGAGTTTTTAGCGCCAAACTGGGTGGAGAACACACTGGCCAAAGAAATCAGCCAGCGCTTAGGCGTCGCTATTCGTATTGAGCGAGTCGACACCGACGCTTTCGAAGGCAAGCTTCACATTTACGGTGTCGCGGTTGACGACAAAGAAGGACAACCATTAATTGGTTTCCGCGAACTGCATTTAGATTATTCATGGTTGAGTTTATTGAGCCCAGTGTGGGTGCTGGAGTCGGCTAGTTTAGTGCAGCCAACGATTCATTTACGACTACCCGCTGAAGGCCCGCTAACGCTTATGCAGCTCGTGCCGAGCAGCGATGGCCCAGCGGTGGAAACCCCGCGCTGGCAGCTCAAGCATTTGGCCATTAGCGAAGGTGAACTGTCGTATCGCGATGAACGTGTGAAGCCCGCACGCGAATTTGCGCTAAGTAATTGGGGCTTAAATCTCGATGACATTGGCACCGAAAGCGCCAATGGCTTAGCTGAGTTGCATGGCGACCTACCTGCTGGCGCCTCTATTGATTGGGTCGGCGACGTTGGCTTGCAGCCGCTCAGGTCAAAAGGTCGTTTGCAGATCAATAAATTATCGTTGCCAGATACACTCAGCTGGTTACCGGAAAAGCTGCCATTGGCAGTCAATAATGGGCACATTTCATTAGACCTTAACTACGATGCCAAATTGCAGCCCGACGTTTCTGTCGCCATTAATAACAGCTCAGCCACGCTAGAAGACCTGTCATTAGCCCTGCTAAAAGCATCGCAAAAAGATGAGCTCGCCAATATAAAAACCTTGAGCGCTAAAGGCGTGGCATTTGCCTACCCTAGTGGTGAATGGGCTAGCGATGAATTAACGCTAACGGGCGCTAAGGTTTCTGTCATGCGCGATGCCAATGGTGAGTTCGACGTCGTAAAAGCCCTCGCAGGACCACCACGGAAGGCCGTTGCCAAGGCTGAGCCTAGTGCGCCTATCGACTGGGCCGGCAGCTTAAAACAAGCTGAAATCAGCGATGTCATGGTGACTTACCGCGATCTCAGCACACGCCCAAACACTGCGCTAACACTTGGGCCACTCTCATTATCAGCAACGCCAAAAGCCGACAGCGCACAAGATAGCGTCGCCATCACACTCAATACCGCAATCAATACCAGCGCTAAGCTAAGCCTGCGCGGCGAATTGGGCATGCCATCGGCGCGAGCCAATCAAACACCAGCAACACCGTATTTTTCCGGCAGGCTAAGCCTCGATGATTTAGCCCTGAAACCTTTCGAAGGCTTTATTAGTGAGGTGTTGGCCATCCGCCTGCCATCGGGCGAACTTAGCACCGATGGCCAACTGCAATGGCAAACACCAAGTGCGCCAAGCTGGGCATGGTCTGGTGATACTGCCGTGAAAAATCTGCGCGTGTTAGAGGCTCGCGGCCAGCCATTACTGTCGCTAAATGCACTACAAATTAATGGCGTGAAAGCACAAGGCTCGCCATTGCAAGTGGGCATTAATCGCCTATTGATTGATAGCCCTAAAGTACGCGTAAACCGTCAAAGCGACGGCTCGCTCAACGTTGCAAACTTGACCAAGACGGCCCCTTCAAAAAGCTCATCAAGCAGCGCGACCAGTAGTGAAAGCAAATCTGATGTCTTTATAAATACCCTCGCCGTGCGCGGCGGCACCGTTGCTTTTGCCGACAATAGCTTGGCGCCAAGCGTGGCAACGGCGCTATCACAGCTCTCCGGCAGCATCAGTAAAATCGATCTCACTGGCCGTCAAAATGCACAGGTCAAGCTACGCGGTTACTTACCCAACGCCGCACCTATTGCCATAGAAGGTGCGGTAAATCTTGTGCAGCCAACCAAAACCTTCGATATGACTTTACGTGCCGAACGCCTAGCACTAACACCTTACAGCGCCTACGCCAGCCGTTATGCGGGCTACGCACTAGCCGATGGTCTGCTCTGGGCAGATCTGAAGTACCACATCGATACAGGGGCGCTTAGTGCCGAAAACACTTTGCGCATCAATGATTTTACTTGGGGCGAAGCCAGTGGCTCGAAAGAAGCCACGGGGCTGCCTGTGCGACTTGGCACAGCATTACTAAAAGATGTGAAGGGTGAGATTCATTTAGATGTGCCCTTAAGTGGAAACTTAAGCGACCCGGAGTTTCGGGTTTGGCCTATCGTTTGGCAAACGTTGGGCAATCTCATCACACGCGCGGCAGCAGCACCGTTTAAATTACTCGGCGGCCTAGCAGATGGCGGCGATGACCTTAGCCAAATCCACTTTGCCGCCAATAGCGCCACTCTTTCTGAGTCAGCAAAGGCACAAGTCACGACCTTAGCGGCATCTTTAAAAGATAAGCCTGAGCTACAGATGAGTCTTGCAGGTCATAGTGATGCGACAAAAGACGTGATGCCCGGCTTAAGCCCAGAGGCCGCCAGTAAACACATCTATGATCTTGCGAAAGCACGAGCCGTTGCTGTGCAACAAGCGCTAATCGCCGCCGGAGTGCCGGCAAAACAATTAGTGCTTGAGCAGCCAAAGGCAACAACAGATGCATCCCTCGCGGTAAGCCTAACCATCAGCCTGCCCTAAAGGGTTAGGCTGATGCTCACCGGTTGTTAGATAGGCTTACTGCCACTCCACCAACACTTCGCGGCGGCGCGCTACTTGCGTGACTGCCGCGGCATAGCGGGCTTCAATCTCGTTGCGGCGGACTTTTAAAGTGGGGGTTAATAAGCCGCTTTCACTGCTCCAGCGCTCGCTGACTAGCAACATTTTAGCGATCTTTTCATGGTCCTCTAAGGGCGCATTTGCGCGCTCCATATCGGCCAATAAACCCGCCTCAACCTCCTCGCGCGGCTTAGTTAATGCCGTCAAGCTCAGATTCACCACCATCACCGGCTGAGTCAGCTGGGCACCAACTAAACAACATTGATCAATATCATCATTGCTGCCCATGAATACGGCCTCAATTGGACCAGGTGCTACGTATTTGCCTTTGGCGGTTTTAAAAATCTCTTTTACGCGACCTGTAATGTAGAGAAATCCATCCTGATCGAAGCGGCCTTTATCACCTGTTTTCAACCAACCGTCGCTAGTAAAGGCAGCTTTGGTTTGCTTCGCATCATTGAAGTAGCCAAGCATTACGCCAGGATGACGCACTTGAATTTCGCCCTCTTCCGATAGGCGCAAATTGGCATCAGAAAATGGCTTGCCGACACTGCCTAAGCGCTGAGCGCCAGGGCGATTCATGCTGCAATACAGCGCTTCGCTTTGGCCATAGCACTCGTAAACGTCTAAGCCCAAAACATCTCGGAAAAATAATAACGTGGCCTGTGGCACCGGCGCGGCGCCGCAGAATAGAGCGTGACAGTCTTGCAAGCCTAAGCGCGTAACCATGCGCTTACGCAGTAATGGCCCGAGCCAACGCCGTTTTACTAAAGCTCGTAGCTGACGCTCAGGAATGCGTGCGGTAAAACTTGCCTGCAGGCGTGAGAGCACCAATGGCACGGTGACAAAGCGCGTTGGCTTAGTCTCCATCAACTGTTCACTCATTTTCTCTACGCGCTCAAGGAAATACACCTCGGCACCCCAGTAGAGACTGGCCATTTCGACCGCCACTCGCTCCAAAATATGCGCTAACGGCAAGTAGGAAAATAAGCGCTCGCCCGGCTTAGAGGGAATGACCTCGCGAAACACCGCTGAGGTAAAGGCTAGATTGCCATAGCTCAGCATCACGCCTTTTGAATTGCCGGTTGTACCCGAGGTGTAGACCAGTGTTGCGAGGGTATCAGCGCTAGGCCTTTCATAACGGCGTAGCGGCAGATGAGAACGCGCAAAACCTGCCCAAGTATGTTCAGAGGCTGGGGAAGCATCATAAGGCATGGCTATAGTGACGATGTCTTTAGGCAAGCCTTGCTGCAACATATCAGCAGCGGCCGCGGTGGGCATGGGCCCGATAAAAATTGCCTTGGCATCGCAGTGTTTTAAGATCCACGCAGTCGTTTTTGATGCTTGCCGAGCGTAAATTCCAACAGGCACTAAGCCGGCCATTTGAATGGCGAGATCAGCCAAAAACCAATGTGCGCAGTTCATGCCGGCAATAGCAACTCGCGAGCCTTCGGGCCAGCCCTGAGCTTTTAGCGCCGAAGCCATGCGACCAACCTCGTCGGCCGCCTCGCGCCATGTCATGGTGCGAATAGCGCCGGCTTCATGCTGTATTAGCCAAGTAACATCGGGCGTTTGCTCTGCCCAATACAACAGTTGATCTACCGGATACGAAGTACTGTTCGCTATTGTCATTTCACATTTCCCGAAAGCAAAAGCCGTAAATTCATAGCGTTGGGTCTTCAGCACGATGACGTGATTGCATACGCCTCACTGTACGCGCAGCAGCGCTAGGCTTCTCTTGCTTATGCTCAACACCGGCAATATCGCTGCGACTGTCGAGCCATTGCGCGCAAGGCTCCCAAACCTCATGCGCCGCTTTCGAGCCCAAAATTACGCCCATATGGCCACCAGGCGCGACACGAAACTCGCTAGACTCGCTGCCAACTAGCTCAGCGGATTTGCTCGCAACATCTATTGGCACAATGTGATCGGTGCTGCCGGCATAGGCTAAATAGTCAGCCTTGATGGTGCTGAGGTCGGCGTCGATATCACCCAAAGACATGATGCCATCGGCAAATTGATTATCGATGAGGGCATGCACAAACATGTCTTGCAGCACGCCAACGGGATACACCAGCATGTGATCAAGATAGTCGGCTGTGGTGCTATGGCTTTCGACAAACTCACGATCAGCCAAGCGCTTAGCTAAATTCCAATAAGTGGTGACGCTACCAATGGGATCGGTTAGTTTGAAGCCTAAGGTGGTGACCCAGCCCGGCATTTGCAAACTTATCGGGTTCAAGTTTTGAACGCGCAATGGCGTGTAACGGCGAACTAGCTCGGCAGGCTTTTGGATGATGCGGCCAAGCATTGCTGGAATGCCGCTACTGCGAAAATCAATTGGGCTAGCAACGGTAATGAGATTACGAATTTTAGTATCACCAGAACCTCCGGCATACATCAGCGATAGCAGGCCGCCCATGCACCAGCCCATCAGTGAGACTTCATCCACACCGGAATGCTTACGCACTTCCGCGATGGCCTCGGAAAACATATCGATGGAGTAATCTTTTAAACGCAAGGTGGCGTGGCGACGCTCTGGGGTGCCCCAATCAATCATATAAACATGGTAGCCACGTGCTGCGAAAAAACGCGCCAGACTACGATGCGGCATGAGATCAAAGCTTTCTGTGGTAACACCGAGTGGTGGCACCAAGACAAGTGGTACGGCATGGCGCTTGCGTTGCACCTTCATCATCTCGCCATTGGACAATGGAATCGCGTCTTCGTAGGGTGGCGGATAGTAGCGCAACGACATCGGGTCGCCGGAAAGCAGTGTTTCGTAGGGTGTTAGGCCCGACTGCACGAGACTACCGCGTAAAAATGCCCAATCTAGCGCATTGCCCGTAGCCACTTCTGCACGAGCGCGAAATGCATTTATCTGTTTACTAATTGATCTTAATCGACTTGCCATCATGAGCTCCTGCCTATGCCTGACCGCCAACGAATTCGCGGGGGCTGGCCTCTAAAGTCAGTGTACCCCGCTTTAACGATTTTCGTGTTGCCAGTTATCGGCCGCTCTCTTATTTGAGCAGTGTGCGACCGTTGTTGGCAGCAATGCGCAAGCGCAGCGCATTCAGCTTAATGAAGCCTTCTGCATCTTTTTGATCATAAGCGCCGCCATCGTCTTCAAAGGTCGAAATACGTGTATCGAACAAGGATTGTGCTGACTGGCGACCGACCACAATCACATTGCCTTTGTAGAGCTTCAAGCGCACATCGCCATTCACGCAGGCTTGTGAATTATCGATCAGGCCTTGTAGCAACTGACGCTCAGGGCTCCACCAGTAGCCGTTGTAAATCAACGAGGCGTAGCGCGGCATCAGTTCATCTTTCATGTGCGCTACTTCGCGATCGAGTGTAATCGACTCAATGGCGCGATGGCCTTTCAGCAAAATCGTGCCGCCCGGTGTCTCATAGCAACCGCGCGACTTCATGCCGACATAGCGGTTTTCCACCAGGTCCAAACGGCCAATGCCGTTGGCACCACCGACTTTGTTCAAATAGGTCAGCACCGTGGCTGGGCTCATGCGCTCGCCATTAATGGCAACCACATCGCCCCCCTCATAGGTGAGGTCAATATAGGTTGCTGTGTCTGGTGCATTTTCCGGCGACACGGACCAACGCCACATTGACTCTTCGCACTCAGTCCATGGATCTTCGAGCACGCCGCCCTCATAGGAAATATGCAACAAGTTGGCATCCATGGAGTATGGTGACTTTTTACCCGCAGCAGCAAAGTCGATGGGAATATCACGCGTTTTGGCATAGGCCATCAACGTTTCGCGCGAGGTCAAATCCCATTCACGCCATGGCGCGATGACTTTGATGCCGGGCTTTAAGGCATAAGCGCCAAGTTCGAAGCGAACTTGGTCATTGCCTTTACCGGTCGCGCCATGCGAAATGGCATCGGCGCCTTCACGATTAGCAATCTCAACTAAGCGCTTGGCAATGAGAGGGCGCGCAATCGATGTGCCGAGCAGATATTCGCCCTCATAGACGGTATTTGCGCGGAACATGGGGAATACGAAATCGCGGACAAACTCTTCACGCAAATCTTCGATGTAAATGTCTTTAATGCCCATGGCTTGAGCTTTTGCGCGTGCGGGTTCGACTTCTTCGCCTTGGCCAAGATCGGCGGTGAAAGTGACGATTTCACAGCCATAGGTGTCTTGCAGCCAGCGCACAATAACGGAGGTATCTAGGCCGCCAGAATAGGCGAGTACGACTTTTTTGATGTCAGACATGAATTCACACTCACAAGATGGCGATCAGGAATGGCGCATAGTGTACGCGTTAGCAGGTCGTGCTGACCACCACCCGATGCCGCCCCTCATGCTTGGCGGCATAAAGCGCCTCATCGGCAAGGTCGATAAGTTTAGCGGGGGCGATGTGCACATCCGGCACCATTGAAGCAACACCGGCACTAATCGTCACATGCTTAGCCACTTTCGAACCACGGTGCGCAATTGCCTTGGCATCAATGCCGGCAATCAGCTCACGCGCTACTTCCGCCGCACCATCGCAAGTCGTATTTGGTAGCAGCAGAACAAACTCCTCACCACCGTAGCGCGCGGCTAAATCGCCGGGACGAGTCGCTACCGACTTCAGCACGTCGGCAACCGCAATTAGTGCGCGGTCACCTTCTAAATGGCCGTGTTTATCGTTAAAAGCTTTGAAATGATCTACGTCAGAAAATACTAAAGCCAAGGGTTTACCATCGCGGCGGGCGCGCTCCCATTCCATGAGAAAGCGATCGTTAAAGTGGCGGCGATTTGCCAAACCAGTGAGACCATCTTCGCGCGCTAACTGCACCAACCGTTCAGATAATTTATTGAGCTGACGCTTTTCTAAATCGAGTAGTCGCGACTGCAAAAATAGCCGGCGCTCTCGCACTTCCACCACGTAGTTATTACCCACGCCAACCAAGTTGGTGAGGAAGAAAAACTGCATGAACATGCCCCAGTCGAAGCGTTGCATGCCCAATACATTGACCGCTAAAACAACAGCGCCCATGCCGGTAAAGCCTATAAATGCAGATTGATGTAGGCGTAAGTTGGCCACGCCATAGACGATCATGAGCAGGTAGATAACCAGATAGGTACTGCGTTGACGAAGTACTTCATCACGAAAATAAGCAGGAAATATGGTCATGAAAAGCAGCATGAGCAGACAACACACCACCGTATAGCTAAAAAAGTGGCGATCCATCGAGGGCATTTTGGCGAGAGAAGTAAAAACCACTAATACCGAAATAATGCACAAGCCCATCAGAACTGCTAAGCGTAGGTCTTCAACCGCACCAATCCACACGCCACCCACGGTGTATTGAAAGTAAATAATCAGCACGGCACTTAACGACAGCAAAAAGAGCATCCAGTAGTTTTCACGAATGGTCTCTAGAGCACGGGCATTCATGGTTTCCCGGAACTCTTTTTCAAACGTCGCGGGGAAACGCAAACGCATGAATGACTGGCCAAGCAAGTCGCGTACTGTGTCGTATTCAGCCTCCCACGCAGGGGGTTTTTCTGCACTCATCTCATGCTCCGTCTTTGCCGATGCCTCAGCATCCGTTAGCCTATGCGTCTTTGCTGCCGTTGACGAGCCTTCTCATGCCACAAAATACACTCACTATCACCCGCCCCGACGACTGGCATGTGCATTTACGCGACGGTGACGCACTTGTTGACACGGTGCCGGCCATGGCGCGCTATTTTGGCCGCGCCATAGTCATGCCCAATTTGCTGCCCCCTGCAGTGACCCCCGAACAAGCTGGCGCTTATCGCGAGCGCATTTTAGCTGCCCGCCCAACTGGCAGTCGCTTTGAGCCACTGATGGTGCTCTACCTCACCGAAGGCACTACGGTTGATGATATTCGCCGCGCCAAGGCCAGCGGCTTTGTTCATGCAGTGAAGCTCTACCCTGCCGGTGCGACCACTAACTCGCAGTCGGGCGTTACCGATTTAAGCAAGGTCGACGCAGTGCTCAACGAAATGGCCGACTGCGGCATGCCCCTGCTCATTCACGGCGAAGTTACACATAGCGAGATCGATATTTTTGCCCGCGAAAAAGCATTTATCGATACCGTGCTCACGCCGCTAGTAGCCAAACATCCAACGCTGCGTATTGTACTCGAGCACATCACCACTGCCGATGCCGTCGAATTTGTCCGCAATGCGCCAGAGCATATCGGCGCCACCATCACTGCGCATCACTTATTATTTAACCGCAACCACATGCTCGCCGGCGGCATTCGCCCGCACTATTACTGCCTGCCAATACTCAAACACAGCCGCCATCAGGCCGCGCTTATTCAAGCTGCAACCAGCGGCAACCCGAAATTCTTTTTAGGCACCGACAGCGCACCACACGCCATCGGAGCGAAGGAAGCGGCCTGCGGTTGCGCTGGTGCCTACACCGCTCACGCCGCCATAGAGCTGTATGCGGAAGTTTTTGAAGCCGCTAATGCCTTAGAAATGCTCGAAGGTTTTGCCAGTCATTTTGGCGCCGACTTCTACGACCTTCCGCGCCATAAGGACACCATCACGCTAGTGCGCAAGCCCTGGTCAGTGCCCGCGAGCTACCCCTTTGGCGGCCAACAAGTAGTGCCTGTACGAGCGAATGAGCAGCTAAATTGGCAGGTCGAGGCATGATCACCGCCAAGGATAGATTTCGTGGTTTCTTGCCTATCGTGGTCGATGTTGAAACCGCTGGTTTCGATGCCGGCACGCACGCCTTATTGGAAGTCGCGGCCGTCATCGTCCTGCCTGATGAACACGGTAACTGGCAGCCTGTTGCGCGCCATCATGCGCATTTAAAGCCAGAGCCTGGTCTCGAGCTAGATCCTGCTGCGCTCAAATTCAATGGTATTAACCCGCACCATCCGCTGCGCTTAGCAGTGAGCGAGGCCGATGGTCTGCGCGACATTTTTGCTGCCGTGAAAGCCGCGCAAAAAGATGCCGGTTGCAAACGCTGCATCTTGGTTGGTCACAATGCCGGTTTTGACCTCGCGCACATCAACGCGGCTAGCGAGCGCCATAACCTGAAAAATCAGAATCCGTTCCATCCGTTCTCGGTGTTCGACACGGTCTCATTGGCAGGTTTAGCCTATGGGCAGACCGTGCTTGCCCGTGCCTGCGCCGCTGCCGGCATCGATTTTGACCAGAGTGAGGCACACTCGGCACTTTATGATGCGCAAGTCACTGCAGAGCTATTTTGCGGCATCGTCAATCGCTGGCAATCGGCGTTTGCTATGCCGGAGATAACCGAAGCCTGAGCCTTTTAAAGTAGATGAGGCTATCTAGCCCCATCTGCTCACATTTAACGCGCGTTAGCCGGCGATGGCAGCAGGCGCGACAAAAATGTTGCGCCAAACCACATGCCGATAATGCTCGCCACTAGGCCTGCCAACTGCGGCGGCCAAATGCCCTCAGCCGCAAAAACCTCAAAGCTTAGCCAGACCACAATACCCGCCGCCATTGATGTTAATGCGCCGGCACGATTGGCCTTAGACCAATAAATCCCTGCGGTGAGCGGCACAAAAACAGCCACCAACGTAACTTTGTAAGCATTCTCGACCATTTCAAAGATAGTCGCGTCTGACTGCATGGCATACCAGCTAATAAACGAGCCAAAGCCTAAAACCACAGCGCGCAGCATGAACAAAAACTGCTTATCGCTCTGAACAGGTAGCAAAGGCTTCAGTAAGTTTTCAGTAAACACCGTCGATGGTGCGAGCAAGGTACCTGACGCCGTAGACATAATCGCCGATAGCAATGCACCAAAAAACAATACCTGCATAACCAACGGTAAGTCACTTTGAATAAACGTAGGCAATACTTGTTGTGGGTCTTCACCCATCACGCGTTCAACCATGGCAGGATCAATCACAACGGCGGCATAGGTTAAAAACAACGGCACCATGCAAAAGAGCAAATAACCAACACCGCCTAAAATTGAGCCCGCAACCGCGACATTTTCATTTTTTGACGTATTCATACGCTGAAATACGTCCTGCTGAGGGATAGAGCCCAGCGCCAAAGTCACAAATGCGCCAATCCAAGCGAGCATGGAAGCCGCCGACATTTCTGGCCAGAACCCCTCAAACTTACCGGCAGCTTGCGCATGATCAACAACAACCATCACGCCTCCAGCATTACCAGCAACTACATAGGTAATCACTAACAACGCGGCAATGATGATGATCATTTGCACAAAGCTCGTCACTGCCACCGACCACATACCACCAAACATGGTGTAAAAAATCACAATGGCCGAGCCAATTAAAATTCCTTCATCATGGCTAATGCTGCCGCCACTTAAACTGCTAAAAATTACGCCAAGCGCAATCATCTGTGCCGATACCCAGCCCAAGTAAGACAACATTATGGCAACCGACGTAATGACTTCAGACTCGCGACCATAGCGTTCGCGAAAAAAATCACCAATGGTTAGCAAGTTGCGGCGATACAGCGCACGCGCAAAAAACATACCTGCAAAAATAAGGCAAAACGCGGCACCAAAAGGATCGGCAACAATGCCGCCCAAACCTTCATCGAGGAAGGTAGATGGCGCACCAAGAATTGACTCAGAGCCGAACCAAGTGGCAAACATGGTGGCGGTGACTACGCTGAGCGGCAGGCTTCGGCCTGCCGAAATAAAATCACGCGAGTTTTTTACTCGCAAAGTGGCCAATAAGCCAATAGCGATAGACACCACCAAATAGGCGATCACAAAGGTATTTAACATGCTGTTTGGTCTCCAACAGCCTGCCTAAAGTACTTATTAAAAGTGCTTTAGAAATGAACAGACACGCGTCATCAGACGCCATTTTTTGCGCATGCTAACAGCAGAAGCCAAGATCGGTAAGTAGTTGCTGCGCTGATGGGCTTTTTTGCACGCCAGAGATGCGATGTGCGGCGATTTCACGGCGCGTAGCATAATGTTTGCGTAAACCATCAAAAGCGCTAGCTTGGCCAGGATGTGCTGCAATAGCCGCACGTAAACGCTGATCATCGCCAGCGCAATCAACTACTTGTGCCATTATGGCAGCATAAGGCGCAACCAGATGCTCAGCGCTAGCGGAAGACCATTGCAGCACTGGCGGCGCTTGCGCAGGAATAATATCTGCCAGCTCACCAACCTGCTCATAGCCGAGTAAGGCCGCAGCTTTGGCAGTAATTTGCCAAGTGCCGCGCCATTTGCCCTCTAAGCTATGGCCAGCAATATGCGGGCTAACTTGCTGGCAAGCGTCAATAATCTCTAGCGCTGGCACAGGTTCATTGGGCAATACATCGAGCAAGGCGATGCCTTTTTGCAGATACGCCGCCAATGCAGCGGCTTCAATAACATCACCACGGCCAGCGTTAATCAACCAAGCACTCGGTCTCAATAACGCCAGTCGTTCGGCATTAAACAGATGATGAGTTGGTGCTAAACCAGTGCGCGTGAGCGGCGTATGCAGACATACGATATCGACCGCGGGTAGCAATGAAGCTAAATCCTGCCACTCTGATACGGCTAAATCAGCCCTTTCACTCTGACTTAACAACGGATCACAGCCCACGACTTGAAGCCCAAGTACCGACAATAATGCCGCAACACGGCGACCAACCTGCCCCATGCCAACCACGCCAACGCGCTTGCGGCGCAGCTCGTCCAAGGTCATCTTCGGATCGCGCGCCGCCTGCCTTAGCACCGTTGCTAAAACCCACTCCGCCACTGCCTGCGCATTACAGCCAGGTGCTGTTGACCATGTCACACCGGCCGCCTCAAGCGCATCAAGGTCTAAATGATCTTGGCCAATGGTCGCGCTACCGACAAAGCGCAATGCATTGGCCTCAGCCAACAGCTCGGCATCGACACGCGTAATCGAGCGCACGAGCAAGAGCTGAGCATCAATCAAGGCAGATGCCTGCATGCTACGCCCGGCCACGCGAGCAATAGTAAACTCCGGCGTGCGACCTTGTGCATCACGCCACTGCGACAAACACGCCTCAACGCCGGGCATCATGTCGTCGGCTAAGACTTTGATTTTTGCTTGCATGACCACACTCATTGACAGAAATCTGCACGAGTATGCCATTGCCTATCGGCATAGCGCCGATGCATTCGCTACACTAGGTAAAATTTTCCGAGGCTTGCTTACATGTCGCACCAACTCACCGCCGACATCCTCAATTTTCTGCAGAAAATGCCGCGCTTCACACCGCTTGATGAGCTGCGCCTGCACATTGATGATGTCGCCGTGGGTTGGGTCAAGCCTGCCGTCGCCGACGCCCTCGTAGCGATGGCAGGCGCACATGCCATACGCAAAGCCGAGTCGCTGCATTTGCGCGCCGCGAGCGATAGCGTTGGGCGCAGCATCATTGTGCAAGGCTGGGCGCATGCGCTGCACGAGCAAGGCTTGCTGCATAACTGGCGCGATGAGCCAATGACACTGATGCATCAAGGCCATAGCTTTCTCACCACCGAACGCGCGGCCTTTCGCAGCTTAGGCATGGCCACTCAATCAGTACATTTAAATGGCTGGCTGACCAGTCCAGACGGTATGCAAATTTGGGTTGCCGAACGCAGCCATCACAAGTTTGTCGACCCTGGCAAACTCGACAATCTGGTCGGTGGCGGCTTGGCTTCCGGCGAATCTTTGGCTGTTGGCTTGGCGCGTGAGGCATGGGAAGAAGCAGGTTTGCTGTTTCGCCACATCCCATCGCCAGTGGCTCAGCTACATATTAATCGGCGTATTGGTGAAGGCGTGCAAGACGAATGCATTCATGTATTCGATGCGTATTTGCCCGCTCACTTCATCGCCTTAAATCAAGATGGCGAGGTCGCCCATGCCGGCCTGATGCCCGTTGAAGATGCCTTAATTCTGGTGCTTGGTGGCCGTTACACATGGGATGCCGCACTGGTGTTTATCTACGGCCTGCTGCGCCAACGCTATTTTGGTCGCGAAGGAAATGCCCGCATTTACCAAGCATTAACTGAGCTTGGCCACTTAAAGCCCTCGTATTTTGCCCACGGCCTTTTGCCATGAGCGCGCCCGATGCTCAGGTGCCTAGCGCACCGCTAACCACGCGCGAGGAATTAAAAGCACTCAGCCTGCTCACTGCACCGATTTTAGTCAGCCAGCTCGCTCAAGCCGCCTACGGTTTTATCGACACGCTAATGGCCAGCCAAGTCTCTCCACTAGACCTAGCCGCCGTGGCTGTCGGCTCCGGTATTTGGTTACCCTTGTTTTTGCTCACCACCGGCATCTTGCTCGCCACCACACCCTTAGTAGCAGAGGCTCACGGCGGCAATCAGCGCCAACGCATTGCTGGCATTACGCATCAGGCACTTTGGTTGGCATTGGGAGTTGGTGTTATCGGCTTCTTTGCCATGCGTCACGCCTACCCGATATTTGAATGGCTAGGCGTGCCGCAAGAACTACGCGAACTCACTCAGCAATACTTACTCGGCGTGTCGTGGGGAATGCCCGCTGTCGGCCTATTTTTTGCCCTGCGCTGCTACTGCGAAGCGCAAGGCCAGCCAACTCCGGTGATGGTCATCAGCGTGAGTGGGCTCTCGCTCAATGTCGTTTTCAACGCGCTGTTTATCCACGGCAGTGAGGCAGTGAGCTGGCTTTCGTGGATGCCCGTGCACATTCCGGCTATGGGTGGGCCTGGCTGTGGCTGGGCAACGTCGATCGTATTGTGGTTGATGTCAGGCATCATGCTCAGCTATTTACTGCTTAGTCGGCGCTTCAAGCATTCGCGTTTGATGCAGGCATGGGAGCCACCAAAATGGTCGGAAATTAAGACCATTGCTGCATTGGGCCTACCAATTGGTTTGGCGATTTTCTTTGAGGTCAGCTCATTTGCATTAGTTGCGGTGCTAGTCAGCCCGCAAGGTGCGCTCGCAGTGGCTGGCCATCAAGTTGCGCTATCGGTGACTTCATTGTTGTTTATGGTGGCGCTGAGTGTGGCGATTGCGCTGACCATTCGTGTTGGCCAGTTTTATGGTGCCCGAGATTTTGCCGCAATACTGCATGTGCGACGCATTGGTCTCATCACCACGACTTGCATCGCAGCCAGCATGGCGCTGATTTTGCTCTTTGGCCGCAACGCAATTACCGCTGTTTATACCGACGATATGGCGGTGCGCGACTTAGCCACGCAGCTCATGTTATTTGCCGTTGCTTACCAAATTTTTGATGCGCTACAAGTGGCGGCGGCCGGCTGTTTACGCGGCTTGCAAGACACACAAAGCCCAATGCGTCTGACGCTCTTTGCCTATTGGGTCATCGCCATTCCAGTAGGCTATTTGGCCGGTAGCACAGACTTTTTTGGCGGCCACTCGTGGGGTCCGCACGGCTATTGGTTCGGTTTAGTGCTGGGTTTAACCGTGGCGAGTATTTTGCTCACATGGCAGCTCGGCCGCACGCTAAAAACTATCAAGGCCAGATGGCAAATTGCTTAAGGCGGCATGGGTCTTTTAAGCGCTCAGCCTTTGCGTAGCTCATAGCGATATTGGCCGGGCTCAGGCTCTTCTGCCAGCAACAGCTCATGGCCAAGAAACTGGCAGAACTTTGGAATATCTCGCGTCGTCGATGGATCGGTAGCGAGTACTAGCAAGTGTTGGCCCGACTGCATTTCACGCACGCGTTTATGCAGCATCATTACGGGCTCCGGGCAACGTAAGCCGCGCGCGTCCAGTGTGCTTGGCGCCTCACTCGCTAGCTTTTCATTCTCGTGCATTAATACAACCTCATGCTCATCTGCCAACTACTTAACCTCAGCCAGCTCATTTGGCTCGCGCGTAAAACGCCACGCCGGATATAACATAAGCACGCCAACCGCCGCAGCAATCAAGAAATGATCGGCGTAGCCAACAGCCTCGGCAAGCAAGCCTGCGGGCAAATAAAACGAGCCACCAAATACCGCCAGCAAACTTACTTGCAGCGTGAAGTCGACACCGGCATGAGCTTGGCGGGCTCGATCCATTACCGCCGATAGCAGCGCCGCCATCGCCATGCCGCCGGCGAAATGCTCTAGGGCATTGACTGCGACAGCCGTGCCGGTTGCACTCAAGCCGACAATGCCATGGCCCATCGCAGGAATAGCGTAACAAGCTATGGCGAAGCATTGAAAAGCGCCAAAAAAGACCAAGCCATTGCGGCGACCAATGGTTTGCAGCCAATAGCCGCCGAGCATGGCGCCAGCAATTGTGGTCACTGCGCTGATCATACTGACCTGCAAACCGATCTGCGACAATGTCATGCCCATATCAACCATCATCGGCTTCACCATTGCCGAGGAAAGCGAATCCGACACCTTATAACTCACCAATACCCAGATCCAGCCTGCTAGCTCAGGGCGCTTAAAAAAGCTTATCCATGCAGCCGAATATGACTCATCAGCTCTCGGCAATGCTTCACTAGAAATAGGTGGTTCGCGATAAAAAATGGCCGGCAATAACAGCAGTAAAGACATGATGGTGAGGCCAATAAACGCCTGCGCCCAGCCTAATGTATCAAGCACTAAAAGCAGCAAGCCGCCGCCAATAATAATGCCAACTCGATAAGCTGAGACCTGGATACCGTTGCCCAAGCCGCGCTCTTCACTGGACAAAATGCGCACCGCCAAACCGTCGGTGGCGATGTCTTGTGTGGCAGCAAATAAGTTCACCAGAAACAGCAGGCCAAACAGCCAGTACACACCAGATGCGTCACGCAAACTTTCTGGGTTAAACCAACATAGGCCTGCCATGACCATGGCCAAACCCGCGTTCATCGGCAAAATCCAGCTGCGGCGATGGCCAATGCTGGGCCAATAATAGCGATCCACCAAAGGTGACCAAAACACTTTCAGCGCCCATGGAATTGCCAATAAACCACTCAGACTAATCAGCGATAAAGGCGCGTCATAGCTACGTAAAATAGCGGGCAATGCTTGGGTGTAAACGCCAAACGGCACGCCCTGCGCAAGATATAGCGCCAATAGCAGCCCTAAGCGCGTCGACAACGATGGCATGGCGTTTCTCTTCTTTAAGGCAGCGTGACTTTAGGGGCGTGTATTAAGAGAACACAATGGTTTTGGTGCCGTGTACTAGCACTCGATCCTCCAAGTGCCAGCGCACCGCGCGCGCCAAAACTTGGCGCTCAACATCCTGACCCATTTCACGCAGAGAAACGACTTCATCGCGATGAGACACACGCTCTACATCTTGCTCAATGATCGGTCCTTGATCGAGATCGGCGGTGACGTAATGAGCAGTGGCGCCGATCAGCTTCACACCCTTGTCATAGGCCTGCTGATACGGGTTGGCGCCGACAAATGCCGGTAAAAATGAGTGGTGAATATTGATGATGCGATGTGGCCAGCGCGCGGTGAAATCGGCGCTGAGTATTTGCATATAACGCGCCAGCACGATGAGATCGACACCGACTAGTTTTTCCTCTAGCGTCGCCTCGGCCAAAGCCTTGGTTTCTGCCGTCACCGGCACTAGGTGGAATGGCACACCAAAGCCCTCCACTGCCTCGCGTAAATCACCATGGTTGCTGATCACCGCAACAATATCGCAAGGCAAACTGCCGCGCGACCAGCGCCACAATAGCTCCATCATGGCGTGATCATGCTTTGACACCAAGATCGCCACACGTTTGCGATCGATCGCGTAAGTCAGCTGCCAACTCATTTGAAAGCGACTAGCCACTTCTTTTTCAAAAGCCGCCTCTAACGCCTCACGGCTACTGTCCATTGCTGCTGTTTGCAGCTCTAAACGCATGAAATACGTACCGCCACTCGGCGCTGTGGCGTGCTGGTCAAGATCGGTAATATTGGCACCATGCGAAAATAAAAAGCTCGATACAGCACTCACAATGCCGGGCGCATCGGGGCAGTTAATCAATAAGCGAGCGGTGGTGTCGGTCATTCGGCTTGTCCTAATAAGTGTCGGCGGCAGCTCGCAGGTGTCTGCCCAGTCCATTTTTTAAAGGCGCGATGAAAGGCGCTGGCCTCGGAAAAACCCATCATCAGGGCGACCTCATCAATGCTTAGCGCAGGTTTGGCTAAATAAAACCGAGCCGCCTCTTCGCGCAATTGATCTTTAATTTGTTGATAGCTAGTGCCTTCTTCTTTCAGACGCCGACGCAGTGTTTGCGGCGTTAATGATAACTGCTGGCTGAGTGCCGTTAAATCGGGAAATTGATGGCCATAATCATTGCTCAGGCGGTTTCTGACTTGCTCAGCTAGGCCCATAGGCCGCGAGCGACCAGCAATAATTAATGCCAAAGAGTCTTTCAAAAAGCGTGATAACGACAGCGGTGTTTGTGCCAAGGGCAAACTCAGCCAGCTTGCTGGAAAGCGGATCATATTGCGGTCGGCGCCATAGATTACCGGGCAGCGAAACATGGCAGCGTAATCGGCAGCGCTAGGAGGCGCATCAAAACTAAATTCGATGACCAATGGACTCAAGCGCTGCCCAACCAGCCAACTCCAAAAGCGTACCGAGACAAAGACCATGAGCTCGAAAATCGTATCACCCACCGCATCATGGCGACGCATGGTTAGTGTTAGATGGCCTTCGTTGGAAGTGACACTTAGGTCAGCGGAGGTAGGCGTTTCAAACAAGCCATAAAAGGCACTTGAGCGGCGTATAGCCTGCTCCAAGTTAGCGCAGTTAATCACTGCATGCGCCATCATGGAAAAAGTACCGGGCTTGGAGCGCGCATCGGCAGCGAGGCCTATAAATTCGTCGCCGGTACGCCGCATCACCTCTTGCATCAAACGGATAAGCTCGGTGCTACTAATACGCGCATCTGGCTCTTCAACGCGTGCCGGATCAAGACCACTGTGCTCAAACAACGCCGACATGCTTAAGCCCTGACGCGCTGCGCCCGAGAGCAAGCGCTCGACGTATTGAAGGCTAACGGTATGGGCCTGAGAAACGGACATGAAAGCTCGCTAAAAAATACGCACAATAAACGCTGATTATCCCTCAAGACTAGCACAGCCTCCGCTCGCGCATGTAGCTCGGAGGAGCTAAGAAGCCTACACTTCAAGCACAGCTACCGATTTAGGACCAGCCATGACCGCACTGCCAACATTTGAGCTTGATATACGATTAGCCAGCGACACTATCGTACTCGGTGACTTTCCACTGAGTCGCTGCCTGCTAATGAATGATGCGCATTATCCGTGGTTAATTTTGGTGCCACGCCGCAATAATCTCACCGAAGTGCATCAACTCAGCAGCGAAGATCAGGTACAGCTTTTGCGTGAGTCATCATGGCTAAGTCAGGCACTTAAACTCGCATTCAATGCTGACAAAATGAATGTAGCCAATCTCGGCAATGTCGTCTCGCAGCTGCACTGGCATATTGTTGCTCGCCACAGCACAGATGCCGCTTGGCCTGGCCCCATCTGGGGTAAAAATCCGGTTCAGCATTATGGTGTGCAGGCCTTAAAAGAGCGCTTGGAGCAACTTCGCGCTCTACTCACGGAGGCAGACTCCAGCGTAGCATTCACCCCCGCTTAGCATGAGTTGGCTGCCCGATAGCATCAGCGTATTTGCCGCTTATGGGCTCATCGCGACTTCGCTACTCACTTCGTTTATCACCGCAGGCTTAGGCATTGGTGGCGGTTTATTATTGCTCGGTGTGATGGCGGTGCTCGTGCCACCCACTGCACTCATTCCACTCCATGGTGTGGTGCAACTGGGCTCTAATATTGGCCGAACGGCATTGCTCTGGCGCTATATTCAATGGCAAACCGTGCTGCCTTTTACAGTTGGCGCAGTGCTCGGCAGCGCTCTTGGCGGCAGCGTAGTGCGCGCACTTCCGGAGGCATGGCTATACGCTAGCCTAAGCGGATTTATTCTGTATGCGGTTTGGGGCAAATGGCCAACACTATCCGTTAGCACTCAGCGCGCAGGACTCTGGCTTGGCGGACTAACACTAAGCTTTCTAAGCATGTTTATTGGCGCCACGGGTCCATTGGTTACCGCTTTGCTGAAAACGCAGAAAATGCCACGGCAACCGCATATGGCAACATTTTCAGCGAGTATGAGCTTGCAGCATGGCGTGAAAATAGCTGCCTTTGGCTTCCTAGGCTTTCAGTTTCTACCTTGGATGGGCTTACTCGCTGCCATGATAAGTAGCGGATTTATTGGCACTTGGCTTGGCCAACGCTGGCTCTCTGGCCGCGCCGACGCCAGCTTTCATCGTGGCTTAAATTGGCTGCTTAGCGCATTGGCCTTACAACTACTTTGGCGCGCAATTGGTACAGGGCTTTATGGCTCATAAAAAAATGGCCTCGACGCGTTAACGCCGAGGCCATGACAAACTCACTAAAGCATTTAGTGAATATTTGCACCTTTCAGCAAACCGTTCATTGCGCCATTGGCACCAAACAGCTTCTCACGCCACTCAGTCACGAGCGCATTAGTATCGTGATCGTTGGGGTGGAAGCTGGGGCGGAAAAAGTCTAAATACTTCGGCAACAAACGAGTCATACGGCCGCGACGACCAAACAGCGCACGCATACCTGCAACGTTATCGCGCACATTGAGCAGCTTGCCATCGGCATGCATGAGACGCGCCGTTGAATACGCCATCACTGCACCTAAAATCGTCGTGGTCAATGCCATAGTGGCCGTACGCACAATATAGCCACCGCCAGTTTGTTCATACACATCCCAGGCCACAGCTTTATGCTCAGTTTCTTCAAGCGCATGCCACATCCATAATGGACGAATATCTTCAGCCACGGCTTCGTGGTGGTCGACTTCAGCCAAGAGCTGCTCGCCCATTAATGCGGTGAAGTGCTCCAAGCAAATAGTTGCAGCCAAGTTCAAGCGTGGATGAATCTTGCCAACGTTATCGAGCAATACCTTAAGCTGACCCTCTAGCTCAGCAGCCGGCAGCTGTTTGGCGTTAATGAAGTCGTTCAGCACTTGGTGACCTTGTGTATGCAATGCCTCTTGACCAATAAAGCCAGAAATTGCTGCCTTCAGATCTTCGTCCGTGATCTGGTCACGGTAATGACGCACCGCCTTGACAAAAAATTGCTCACCTTCTGGCAACAAAATCGAAAAAGCAGACCAGAAATAGGTCAGAAATGGGCTTTCGGCATACCAGTAGCCGGCGTCGGAGTTATCAAAATTCATCATTACACGACGTGGTGGAATGCCAACGCGCGCACCAGCTGGTTGGCGATTTGCCGAAGCTTTGGTGGAAATAGCGGTTTGGGCAGCAGTCATGGTGAAACCTCAGTAAGTCGTTGTTGACGACTTAACTGTGCCCTTGTCCCTGGGTTAGTGGCAGGTTATTTTGGGACATCTTCTTGTCATTATGTGCCATTCCTCAATGTCATCATTTTCTGAGTCTCACCCCGGTCTACCCGCTGCCTATGTTTTGCTCCTACTCGACGTGGTTAAGCGTTGGCATGTCGATGAAAAGGAGCTGTTGGCGCCTTCTGGTCTAGACCGTGAACAACTTACCGCACCCACACTACGCCTGCCGCTCGACACCGTGAACGCCATCTACACGCGCGCGCTTGAGCTCACTGAAGAGCCCGGCCTACCGTTTTATATCGGCATGCAAATGA
>CAXIBK010000007.1:0-26371 GCA_964022225.1 uncultured Paraperlucidibaca sp. | reverse complement strand
GTACTGAGCAATATCAGCGCAGAAACTCTAGTTCTTGCCGATGGTGGCGTAGAAAAAGCCGCGGCTAGTGCCGGCCTTAGTGTGCAAACCTATGCGCCAAGCGCCGATGATAAGCAAAAATTCAAAGCCTTAGTGTTTGATGCCTCAGGCATTAAAACCAGCGCCGAGTTGAAGGCTTTACACAGCTTCTTCAGCCCAGTCATCCGTAAAATGGCAAGCTCAGGTCGCATCATTGTTATCGGCCGCACACCTGAGCTACTAGATGACGCCAAATACACTACAGCCCAGCGCGCGCTAGAGGGCTTCACGCGCGCCATCGGCAAAGAAGTGAAAAAAGGCTGCACCGCACAGTTGGTCTATGTTGCTCCAGGTGCTGATGCCAATCTGGAATCGACACTGCGCTTCTTTATCTCGCCAAAATCGGCTTATGTTTCAGGTCAAGTGGTGCGCGTACAAGCCACGGCCATCGTCGGCGAAACACCAAACTGGGCACAACCGCTGAACGGCAAAGTGGCGCTGGTCACGGGTGCTTCACGCGGTATTGGTGAGGCTATTGCACAAACCTTGGCGCGCGACGGTGCACATGTGATTTGCCTCGACATACCACAGCAAGAAGCTGATTTACAACGCGTAGCCGCCAGCATCAATGGCTCCGTACTCGCGTTAGACATCACCGCTGCTGATGCACCAAAAACCATCGCAGCGCATTGCAAAAAAGCCCACAAAGGCTTGGACATCATCGTTCATAACGCCGGCGTGACTCGTGACAAAACCTTGGCCAATATGAAGGATCAGCTCTGGAATATGGTCATCGACATCAACTTGTCGTCGGAAGAGCGTATCAACGACGAATTGATTGCGAAGAAAATCTTGCGCGCGAATGGCCGTGTGATTTGTGTGTCATCGATTTCTGGCATCGCCGGCAATATGGGCCAAACCAACTACGCCGTGTCCAAAGCGGGTGTCATTGGCATGGTCAACAGCATGCAGCCCGCACTGGAAGCCATTGGCGTGACCATCAATGCCGTAGCTCCAGGCTTTATTGAAACGCAAATGACGGCGGCCATTCCATTCGCCATCCGCGAAGCTGGTCGTCGCATGAATTCGATGTCGCAAGGCGGTCTGCCAGTCGACGTGGCAGAAGCAATTGCTTGGTATGCCAGCCCTGCCTCCAACGGCGTCAACGGCAATATCGTTCGCGTTTGCGGCCAAAGCCTCATCGGCGCTTAAGGATTAGAGCCATGTCTGTTATTGAAATGAATGATGCGCCTAGCGCTTTAGGCTTTTACGCCAAGGCCGTGCTTAATGGCTTTAGCGCGAAAGGCGGCGCTCTGCCAGCGCTCACTGTTAGCCAACGCGATGTCCGCATTGATCGTGCGCATTTGACCGAATACAACCGTGTCTGTGGTTTCGCATTGCGCGACACCCTGCCATCGACTTATTTGCATGTGCTCACCTTTGACCTACAAATGCGTGTGATGACCGACAAGGCCTTCCCATTTGCGCTGCTTGGCCTCGTGCACATCAGCAACGACATCACGCAGCTGCGCCCAGTGCGTGCTGATGAAGTGCTGCGTTTCACCACCACAGCGACTAATTTGCAGCCACATGATAAGGGTGTGACCTTTGACCTGCGCAGCGAAGCGTTTGTTGGCGATGAGCATGTCTGGACCGGCGTTAGCACCTACTTACGCCGCCAAGCCGTAGTCAAAGACGCCGGCAGCACGAAGCGTCCAAGCACGCTTGAGGCTCGCGCCTTAGTGAAAGCGAAAAAAGTCGGCGCGGCAAATGCCTATTGGCAGATTCCAGCCGACATTGGACGGCGTTATGGCACTGTCTCAGGTGATCGCAACCCCATCCATCTCTATGCCGTCACCGCCAAGCTACTGGGCTTTCCACAAGCTATTGCACATGGCATGTGGACAAAAGCCGCCGCGCTGGCAGCAATGGAGTCAATTTTGCCCAAGGCGTATACGGTGAGCGTGCAGTTTAAGCTACCCGTGTTATTGCCAGCGAAAGTGGCATTTAGCAATGAGCTCAGTGCAGGCAAAATAACGTTTAGCGTGGCAGATGCGCGTAAAGGCAAACCGCATTTGGCCGGCACGATTACCGACTTGGCAGCCGCTAAAGCTCAGCCTAAAGCAGCAGCTAAACCAGCGACAGCCGTGAAAGCCGCGCCTAAAACAGCGCCTAGGGCTGCCGTTAAAGCTGAGGCAAAATCGGCTGTAAAAGCTGCAGCAAAGCCTAAGGCACCGGCTAAAGCGACCCCGGCTGCAAAGCCTGCGGCCACTGCAAAAGCAGGGTCCGCCAACAAAACAGCTGTGAAGCCAGCCATTAAGCCAAAACCTAAGGCTTAAGCGGCACCAACCAGCCGTGAGCATACTCGGGGTGGCTCAAGCGCGTTAAACGTAGCGCGAAAGCCGCCTCGAGAGCCTCCATATAGCCATCAGCGCTAAGTTCGCCAGTCCATAGCACCTCGCCCTGCCCCATGACTAAGGCATGCGTGGCGAATGCAAACGGCGCATTCATATCATGCACACTCGCTAGCACCGTGGCGCCACTCGCGGCCATCTGCGCGCAGGCATGAAATACCGTTTGCTGATGAGGCCAATCCAAGGCCGCCAAAGGTTCATCGAGCAGCCATAGGCGCGGCTCATTTGGCTCAGCCAAAGTCAACTGCAAGGCTGAGCGTGCGAGCATCACGCGCTGTTGCTCACCACCCGATAATGTTGGCCAGCGCCGCTCCAGTAACTGCGCAATATCCCAGGTTTGCACAATGTCATCGAGATATTGCGCCAAGCGCGGATGCGAGCCGCCCCAAGGGTAAGCCGCCATGTGCACAATCGCTGCCACCGATAGTGCGGCCATCAGGCTATGATGCTGTGGCAAAACACTACGTTGCTGCGCCCAGCGCCGACTATTCCAGCTTGGCAAGGGCTGGCCATGCCACTCAGCACAGACATTGGCGGCGCCCTGCTCGCTGTCGATGCCGCTGATATGACGCAATAACGTCGACTTGCCGGCACCATTGGGGCCTAAAATCGCCCAGCATTGCTTTGGTAAAAAGCTCAGCTCTGGCAGCGCCAGCACTGGCGTGTTATTGGCGGCAAAGAGCGTTTGTTGCGATAGCTTCAGGCCGCTCATCGCTGCCACCGCTGACGCAAAATAATTAGGAAGAATGGTGCGCCAAAGAGCGCAGTTAGTATGCCGACGGGCAACTCCAGCGGCGCCATCAAGGTGCGCGCCAAGGTGTCGGCGAAGATCGCCAGCGCACCGCCCACGCACAAGGTTGCTGGCATCAGCTGGCGATGCATGGAGCCGACAAGACGGCTGGCAATATGCGGCGCCATCAAGCCAATAAAGGCAATGCTGCCGGTTTGCGCCACGGCCATGGCCACAACAGCAGCGCTCGCCCAAATGACTTGGCGACGAAAGCGCCGCACATTCAAACCTAAATGCCCAGCTTCGCGTTCGCCTAAGAGCCAAACATCGAAGCTGGTGCAGCGCTTTAGCCCCCAACCGAGAAGCACCAGCAAGAGCACCGCATTGGCCGCTAGCCATGGCCATTCGGCATTGGCGAAACTGCCCATGAGCCAAAAGCTACCAGCTCGGAGGCCGCTGTCGGGAGCTAAAATCAGCAGCAGCTGAGTGGCGGCGGAGAGAACTGCATTGAGTGCGATACCAACCAATAGCAAGGCTTCAGCTTGTAACTGATAGCGCCGCGCCATCGCTAAAACCGTTAACAGCGACAGTGCAGCGCCAACACAAGCAGCAAATGGCAAAACCAAAGCATAGGTCGTGCCTAGCAATAAACTCAGAACAGCGGCCAAGCTCGCGCCGGCACTCACGCCGAGTAAGCCAGGTTCAACTAGGGCATGTCGAAATAGAGTTTGCAGCCATAAGCCCGCCACTGCCAAACCTGCACCGGCCATAAACGCTAGGAGCACACGAGGAAAACGTAGCTGCCAAAAAATCTCAGCGCCTAAATCACCACTGGGCAAATCGTAGGCCAGGGCCATTGCCAGTAAAGCTGCAACCGTACTTGCTAGGGCGAACTTGCCTAATGGCGAAGAGTAAGATGGAAAAAATGCCATGGGCTAATGGGTCAAACCGCAAAAAAGAAGACGACAAGCATAGGGCTCGAGTAACAAACGGTCTACTCTCGTGCTACATAGTTTGCCTAGAGAAGACCTTGTCACGGCCGATCTCTAAGTAGAGAGTAGAAAAAGCTACATGACCCGCGGAGGGCATCATGGATAAGTCGAACACCACAAGCAAAAACACCGCCCTAGTACTTTCTGGCGGCGGTGCACGAGCGGCTTATCAAGTAGGTGCTCTACAAGCGATTGCCGAAATGATGCCTGATCATTGTGGTAGTCCCTTCCCGATTATTTGTGGTACCTCTGCCGGCGCGCTCAATGCCACAAGCTTGGCCGTGCACGCCGCCTGCTTTCAAGAGGGTGTAAATGCGCTGCGCGAAGTCTGGGCCGGTTTTCACAGCGCTCAGGTCTATCGCACCGACTGGCCTGGTGTGCTCGGCGGCGCTTTTCGCTGGCTCTGCAACTTAGCATTTGGTTGGTTTAACCGCGGTACGCCAGTCTCACTACTCGACAACTCACCTTTGCGTCACATGCTCAGCGAAGCCTTAGATCTCAGTCGCCTACCCGCCTCCATTCAGGCTGGTCACTTAAGAGCGCTCTGCATTACTGCCTGTAGCTACACACGCGGCGACTCGGTAAGTTTTTTCCAAGGTGCTAGTGATTTAGACAACTGGTCTCGTGCGCGGCGGCGCGGCGTGCGTTGCGACCTAAGTGTTGAGCATTTAATGGCATCAAGCTCGATTCCCATGCTATTTCCTGCGGTAAAGCTCGATCAGGAATACTACGGCGATGGTGCATTACGCCAGCTCGCGCCCATCAGTCCCGCGCTGCATTTAGGCGCAGATAAAATTTTGGTGATTGGTTCTGGCATGCAAAGCCCTGAGCCCAAACGCTTTAAGCGCAGTGGCTATCCCAGTCTCGCTGAAATCATCGGGCACATCATGAGCAGCTCATTTACCGATAGCTTGGAGATGGATATTGAGCGCTTACACCGCATCAATAACACCGTAAGGCAGCTGCCTGCCGAAGCTACCACCAGTTTACGGCCAGTAGATTATTTAGTGTTAAGCCCTGAACTTGCCAGTATCGAAGAGCTCGCCAGCCAATATGCCAGCTCCTTGCCTCCATCAATTCGTAGCTTTGTGCGCGGCTCAGGCGTAACCAAACGTAGTGGTTCCAACGTGTTGAGTTATCTACTCTTTGAAACCGACTACACGCAGGCCTTAATGGCCTTGGGCTACCGCGAAACGCGGGCGCGTGAAGTCGAATTGCGCGAGTTCCTGCGCCCTGCAGATGCGCCACCCAGCAATGTCTACAATTTACGCCGCGAAAGTCAGCGTAATTGAAAAATAGGCCTCACTGAGCTGGCCAATGCAGCAAAGTGAGGCCTTGGCATTCGCGGCGGCTTGAGAACATCAGGCGATCGGTGGCGAGTCTTCCGCAGCTTTCGGCCTAGGGGCGCGGCGCCGCTGCAAGCCTTCTTGCGCCGTTGAGGCTACTAAGCGGCCATCACGGGTGTAGATCAAACCGCGATTCATGCCCTTGGCTGCAGACGCTGATGGCGCATCCATATGGTAATAAAGCCATTCATCCATGCGTGCTTCACGGTGAAACCACATGGCGTGATCAATACTCGCGCACTGCATATCTGGCTGCATAAAATGTGCGCTATGCGGCAACATTGCCGTGCCCATGAGGGCAAAATCTGATGAAAATGCCAACATACATTGGTGCAAAAAGGGATCATCGGGCAAGGTCATTTGTGCCTTCATCCAATGACCACGCACAGGCTCTTTTGGCTGTACATCAAATGGATTAACGGGATCGATTGGCCGCAACTCAATCGGACGCTCCAGCTCTAACCAGGCACGATGCTTCTCTGGCACATAAGGCGCGATCATACGGCGCAGATCAAGCTCACTGGTATAGGCCTCAGGGCCTTCAACATCGGGCATGGGAAATTGATGGTCAAACCCCTCTTCCTCAGTAGCAAATGAGGCCATCATGGTAAAAATAATTTCGCCAAACTGAATAGCTTTCACTGTACGTGTAGTGAAGCTACGGCCATCTCGTACTCGCTCAACCGAGTAGACGATGGGCGACTTTGGATTGCCGGGACGCAGAAAGTAGGCGTGTAACGAGTGCGCCAGCAGGTTATTTTCTACAGTGCGACCAGCAGCCATTAGCGCCTGACCTAACACTTGGCCGCCAAAGACATTGTGGCCAAAATAGTCGTGACTACGACCACGAAACAGGTTCACCTCTAGGTTTTCTAAGTCCAGCAGCGATAACAACTCTTCCATTACTACAGACATTGCATACTCCTTCGGTCGGTTCCACGCCACAATTTCGACAAAATGATGATTGCCGTGCGTGCGTTTGTTCGGCTTTTGTTACACTCAGGCTCGATTTTAACGCGTCACCACTTTATTTAGACGCTAGATTTTGTACAGGATGCCTGCATTATGCTGAGATTTCTCGGTCTAGATCGCCTATTACGACTTATTACGCGCAGCTTGATGTACCTCTGGGTACGTGTGCAAGTCTCGCCAAATGATCTTGAGCTTTTAGGTATCGACCCTAATCGCCCCATTTGCTATGTCTTACAAAACCGCCTGCTTTCAAGTGTACTGGTTTTAGATACCGAGATGAGTCACCTCGGCATGCCTCGACCATTGAGCTCAATGCGCCGCTTTGGCTTACGCGAAAAGCATTCGCTGATTTGCCTTACGCAAGAACATCGCAACCCGTTGGCAAAACCTCGTCATGCGCACTCACCACGCCTAGTGTCATTGATGGACGCGGTCTTTGAAGATCCGACCCTCGATGTGCAATTAGTGCCAGTGACTATTTTGTGGGGTCGCTCGCCCGACAAAGAAAGCTCGTGGCTAAAAATTCTCTTTGCTGATTCATGGGCAACGCCATCGGCATTGAAGCAGTTCATCACCATCATCTTGCATGGTCGCCAAACCATTTTGCGCATGAACCCGCCCATTTCTCTGCGCCAACTTTGCGACGACACGCAAAGTAGCGAGCGCAGCCTACGTAAAGTATCGCGCGTGTTACGTGTGCATTTCCGTCGCCAGCGCACTGCCGCCATTGGCCCAGATATGTCGCACCGTCGCACCATGCGTAGCGATATTATCGGTTCTGATGTTGTGCAAGCGGCCATCGCCAAAGAAATGGAAACTCACAATGTCACTCGCGATGTTGCCGAAGCGCGGGCACGTATTTACGTCAACGAGATTGCCTCGGACTACTCGTACCCGGTCATTCGCTTCTTTGAGAAGTTTCTAAACTGGCTGTGGACGCGCCTATATAACGGCGTCACGGTGAACAACTTCGACGTTATTGAAAAGCATGTCGCCGATCACGAAATTGTCTATGTGCCCTGTCATCGCAGCCACATCGATTATCTGCTGCTGTCCTATGCCATTTTCACGCGTGGCTATATGGTGCCGCACATCGCCGCTGGTGCGAACTTAAACATGCCGGTGGTGGGCAGCTTGCTACGCCGCGCTGGCGCATTCTTTTTACGCCGCACATTCAAAGATAACTTTCTTTATGGCGCGGTGTTTAACGAATACCTGCACCAAATTTTAAGCCACGGCTATCCCATGGAATATTTCGTTGAGGGTGGCCGTAGCCGCACTGGGCGTCTGCTGCCGGCGAAGCTTGGCATGGTCAATATGACCTTGCGCAGCTATCTGCGTGACCACAAGCGCCCGCTAGTGTTTATTCCTGCCTATATTGGTTATGAAAAACTCATGGAAGGCGGTACCTATATTGGCGAGCTGCAGGGCCGCCCAAAAGAGAAAGAAAACCTATTCTCGCTTGTGATGTCTATTCGCAAGCTGAAAAAAGTCTTTGGCCGCGTGCACTTAAGCTTCGGCGCACCAATCTACCTAGATCAGCACCTCGACACGCATATGCCAAACTGGCGCGCTAATGGCCCCGCTGCCGCCGATTCAGCAGCCTTTATACCCACATCTATGGCGCTTGGCCTTGAGATCAGCACCGGCATTAACGCCAGTGCCGTGGTCAACCCCATTAACTTGTTAAGCTTGGTGCTGTTATCGACGCCGAAACACGCCATCGATGAAGATCAACTCGCCGAACAAGTTGCGCTGTATAAATCCCTGCTTGCTGCCGTGCCTTACACCGAGCGCGTCACACTCACTGAGCTCGATGGCCCGGCCATGGTGGCATACGGTGAAGAGCTGAAAATTCTACAGCGACGCAAACATCCACTAGGCGACTTGCTCTATTTGCACGAAGAAGAAGCCGTGCTGATGACGTACTTCCGCAATAACACCCTGCATTTGTTCGCCCTGCCCTCATTGATCGCCGTGCTACTTCTGCAATGTGGCGACATCTCTGACGAGGAGCTGCTGCGCCGCGTGAAATCGGTCTATCCCTTCTTAAAATCTGAGCTGTTTTTACGCTGGAATGAAGACGAATTGGCTAGTGTCATCACGCAATACATCGATGCGATGATCGAATTGAAGTTAGTCAATCGCACGCGCTCTGGTTGCTTAGCACCGCCAAAAGTTAGCAGCGAAAACTATGCTCGCCTGCATATTTTGAGCCGCGGCCTGCGCCAAACTCTGGTGCGATACCACATGACGGTGACGATTTTGAACCAGCGCGGCACCGGTAAGCTAACGCAGCAACAGCTAGAAGAGCTTTGCCATTTACTTGCTCAGCGCCTGTCATTTGTGCGTGAATTCAGCGCCCCTGAGTTCTTCGATAAAGGCTTGTTTAAGGGCTTTTTAGACACACTAAAAGCATTAGGTTTTATTCAAGTCTGTGGTCAAGGCACGCTAGTTTTCGATAAGCGCCTCGATGGTCTTGCACAAGAAGCTTTAGAAGTGCTGCCTAGCGGTATTCGCCAAGCCATTTTACAGGTGACGTTGATTACCGACGAGGAAGTTAATATTGCTTTGGATGCACTTGAGGCCAGCAAAGAGCGCAAGAAACAACGCGCCGCGGCAAAAAACTAACGCTTAATGGCATTGCGCTGACAGGCTTTTAGAGTTGAATATCCATGGAACTAGCCCCGCCCGCGGGGCTTTTTTCTGCCCATCCGAAACTAGCTTAAGGCTCTTGGCGTGTAGAGATCAAAACGGCTGCTTTGGCCGAGCATGCGCTGATGCGGTTCTTCGCCATTAAGATCAGCCGCGATACGCGGGCGCTTAACCACCACGCGCTTAGTCGCCACTGCTCGCGCTAATGCCAGTAGCTCACCGGCATCTTCGTCACTTCCAACAACATGGCGAAATGCCCACATATCCTTTTTCACTTTCGCGGACTTTTCTCTATGCGGAAACATCGGGTCTAAATACACGACTTCGGGGCGCGCCTCTGGCGGCAGTAGCAGCTTCGCGCGCAACACACTTTGCGCATCATCGGCATGCAAAATTAAGCGTTCAGCTACGCCTGCTAACTGGACCGTTTGCTGAGCACGGCGCAGACCATCGGCCAATAAGGCATGCACCAAGGGCACACGCTCAAGCATTTCTACATGCGCACCAAGCGACGCTAATATCCAACTATCACGACCAAGGCCTGCGGTAGCATCGAGTACACGAGGCGTGGCGCCCTTGCGCAGGCCACAAGCGCGAGCAACAGCCTCTCCGGCACCATGACCATTGGCAGTGCGTCGCTGTAAGCCTGCATCGGCAAAATCAACACGCACAGGCCCAGGTAAAGGCTTTTCTAGCGTTTGCAGAGCTAGGCCGTGCTCATCATAAACAAGTACAGACTCGGCGTTATCTGCGTGATCAGCTTGAGAGTCGGCATCATATGCTTCGGCAATGCGCGCGTGCAGACTAGCAAATAGCTGTCGGCGGTGCTGATTTTGCTCGCGCCCAGCTAATGGCTGCTCAGGCCATCCGGCCACAAATTTCGCGCCCAATTTTTGCGCTTGCTCCTGCGCAAGCTCGGAGCAGGCCTGCGCTAAGCAGTACAGCGCTAGGCTCATGACAGCCAGTTTATCCAGCCCGCCCAAGCGCTGATAAAGATGAATAAGCCAAAGACGATGCGATACCAAGCAAATACCGTAAAGCCATGCGTGGAAACAAAAGCGACTAAGGCTTTTACCACCCAAGCGGCAACGAGGAATGCTGCAATAAAGCCAATCGCAAACACGGGTAAATCCGCCAAAATAAACTCGTGACGATGCTTATAGACTGAATACACCGTAGCCCCGATCATAGTTGGCACGGCCAGAAAAAAGGAGAACTCAGCGGCCGTTTTACGCGATAGGCCTACCAACAGGCCACCGATGATGGTCGCGCCGGATCGCGAGGTGCCAGGCACCATCGCTAAGCATTGAGCAAAGCCAACCTTAATCGCATCTTGCCAACGCATATCGTCGACATCGTGCACGCTTACAACATGTTCACGGCGCTCAGCCCAAAGAATGACGATGCCACCTAAGATCAGCATAAAAGCGACCACAAAGGGGCTAAATAAATAATCGCGAATCACGCCAATGGCAAAGAAACCAATGACAGCTGCCGGCAAAAAGCCCACCAAAATATTAACCACAAAGCGTGTAGATACGGGCTCTTTGGTGAAGAAACCACGCGTAACTCGGCTTAAGCGCTCACGATAGTCCCAACACACAGCCAAAATAGCGCCAAGTTGAATAGAGATCTCAAAAACGACTCGTTTATCGTGAGTCCAAAAGTTCATCAGCTCGCCGGCAAGGATTAAATGCCCCGTGCTGGAAATCGGCAAAAACTCGGTAAAGCCTTCGACAATGCCCATAACTAGGGCTTGAAAATAAAGTAGATAGTCCATCAAAAATCCTAGGGTGCGGGGTTAATGGCGGCAGCCGAATAAGCGTCATAAAAAGAACTAGGCATGCGACGAATACGGCCTTGGGCTATATCGACACAAACAAAATGAGTGCTGCCACGAAATACCGTTTGGCCATCGCTAAGGCGAATAAATTGATAACAGCGATGCGTGGAAAGTTTATCAACCTCGGTCAGCCATGTGGCTAATATCAGCTCATCATCGAGGTGTGTTGGCAATAAATAGGACAGTTCGTGCTTACGTACCACCATACCGTGACCGAAGGCTTCATATTCATCTGGGCCTAGGCCTAATGCGCTTGAGTGTGACCATGCAACATCTTCAAGCCATTGTAAGTAAACGACATTATTGGTATGTCGCATGACATCAATATGCTCAGACAGCACGCGCACGACGACGGTATGAGGCTGCGGATAGTCAAACTCAGGGCTATTCATAAGTCGCGACCGGGTAATTTGCGCCAGACATTATCGCGTAAATACACAGGCAGAGCCTGCTCAGGCGCCAGCGCTGGTTTATCGACTAGATACTCAGCCGCTAGGCCGGCAACATCGACGGCGCTAGGCGCTAGATCTGGCCATTGCTGACTTACAGACATTTGCACTGATAACACATCGCTATAGCTACTCCAGCCACTGCCTACACCAACGCGCTCATTGCCGCTGGTGAGCCACTCAGCAGGTAGCACGTCAGGCTTGCACACAACCACCGGCGCTATTGGCTGCATCCAACCATCGACGCAATCAAACACACCGGCGTAAATCTCACCCATGCGGGCATCAAAGCAGGCCATGACATTGCTAACGCCATGTTCGCGCCAGGCCGCTTGTGCCAAGGTTTGTAAGCTGCAAATGCCGACCATGCCAAGGTCTGCGCCAAACGCTAAGCCCTGCGCCACGGAAGCACCAATTCGCACACCAGTAAAGGCACCAGGTCCATTCGCGTAGGCAATAGCATCGAGTGATTTTAGTGTCCAGCCAGACTCGCTGAGCAGCTCATCGACCATCGGCAAGATGAGCTGTGTTTGCTCACGAGGGGCAAATTGATGACGAAAAATCATTTCGCCAGACTCAGTCGATAGCAACGCAGCCGAACAGTATTCGGTGGTGGTTTCTAAGGCCAGCAACTTCATGTGTGCGCAGGCTCCAAAGCATTAATAAACTCAAAAAACTCCGTCACTGCGGCTAAGTCGCGAGTGCGGCGCATCGGTGGCAAGCTTTGCAAAAACAGCTGACCATAGGGTTTGCCAACTAAGCGTGGGTCGCAGACCATGAGCACGCCCGTATCGAGCACATCACGAATCAAACGCCCTGCACCCTGCTTCATGCTAATAATCGCAGATGGCAGTTGATAAGCCATAAATGGATTCTGACCACGCGACTTATAAGCATCAAGGCGAGCTGACATCACTGGGTCACCCGGCGAGGCGAATGGCAGTTTATCAATAATCACCAACGATAGCGCCCGACCACGTACATCAACGCCTTCCCAAAATGCACCTGTGGCCAATAAAACGCATTGCTCGGTACTGGCAAAGCGGCGCAAGAGCTCGGCCTTTGGCTGCGTACCTTGTACTAGGAACGTGAAGTCGAGCTGGCTAGGTAGCCATTCGGCCGCTTCACGTAACGCGCGGTGTGAAGTGAACAGAAAAAAAGCACGGCCCTTACTAGCATTCAGCACTGGTACCGCAGCTCTTAGCACGGCATGGGTGTAATTCATCGCACTGGTGTCAGGCAAACCACGCGGCACATAAAACAAGGCCTGTTGCTCATAGGCGAAGGGGCTAGGCAGTTGAATCGCCTCAATATCGTCACTCAAACCTAACTGCTGGCGAATATGTCGAAAATCTTCACGGACGGCCAAGGTTGCTGAGGTAAATACCCACGCCATCGGCTCTTGATCGATCAGTGCACGAAACGGCTGTGACACCTCTAGCGGCGTCCATTGCAGCACAAAGCCTTTACGGAAGGTCTCAAACCAATGCACTTGGTTGTCTGGCGTATCGCCGGTGAGCTCTTCAAAAGCCTTGCCCAGCTCCTCGGCACGACGGTGGCAGCTATCTAGGCCCTTACTTCGATCCTTCAGTGCCGCTAAAGCATCGAGTAAGGCGCTCAAACTTAAGTTCACCGCTGCAATAGCGGCCGGCATCTCTGACTGCTCGCTAACTTCGGCCCACACGCCTTTGCGCGAGTCCTCACCCAGTTGTAGGCGAAAATGCGCTAATCGCGTCTCGATGACCGACACCAAATCATTTGCGCCACGTAAATCACCGCCAGCCGCCAAAATTTCGCGCAAGGTATCAGCCAGCAGATCGTTAATTTGCCGCGATGATAGGCTCTGGCCAAAGAACATCGCCGCCGTTTCCGGTAACTGATGCGCTTCGTCAAAAATGACCGCATCTACTTCCGGCAATAACTCACCAAAGCCGCGATCTTTCAGGGCTTTATCGGCAAAAAATAAATGGTGATTAACCACAATGATGTCGGCCTCGGCCGCCTGCTCACGCGCTTTCATCAGCGGGCAATCATCGATTTTCGGACACTCTTGGCCCAGACAGTTATCCGCCGTACTCGTCACCAATGGCCATACGCTAGAATCTTCAGCAATGTCGATAAGCTCAGCAATATCGCCCATCTGCGTCTTACCTGCCCATGCCGCCACACGCTGCAAGTCGTGCACGACCTGCTTGCTCTCTAACTCGCCATCGCTCAAATGCTGCTCTAAGCGGTAGGGGCAAAGATAGTTGCTACGGCCTTTTAGCAACGCGGTGCGAATAGGTTTGCCCAATAGCGTGCGCACTTGCGGCAAATCGCGATGAAATAGCTGATCTTGCAAGTTGCGCGTGCCTGTGGAGACCAAAGTTTTTTGCCCTGAAAGCATCGCTGGCACTAAATAAGCGAAGGTTTTACCGGTGCCCGTACCGGCCTCAACCAAAAGCTGAGACCTCGCCTTCAGCGTCTTTTCCACGGCCAGAGCCATCGCAAGCTGTGGCACTCGCGGCTGATAGCCCGGCACTTTTTCAGCAAACGGACCATCAGCCCCAAGTGCATGGCTAACACTCGTGGTCGTCATTGCGTTACCTGCATGGCGCGGCTCCTGTGGCTTAGTGACGTGCGCGCCATGCTGGTTTTAAGCATTAGGTCGCGCGTGAACTAAGTAAAGCAGCTGAGTTAGCACTCTGCTCGCTTTCTATCGCCGCCAAGCGCGGGGCCAACAACGCCTGCATCATGTCGATGTGCAACTCATGGGCGTTTAGCGCATCAATATAGGCGTAGCGACCACCGCCTGCTTGCTGAAAAAACTCCCGATTTTCCACGGCAATCTCTTCCAGCGTTTCTAAGCAATCTGCTGAGAATGCTGGGCAAATGACATCCACAGAGGCCAGCTTTTGCTCGCCCCAGGCCTTGAGCGTGGCATCGGTATAAGGTTTGACCCACTCCTGCAAACCAAAGCGCGACTGGAAGCTCACACACCATTGCTCATCGCTTAAGCCCAGCTCACGCACCACCGCCGCGGCCGTTGCACGGCACTGCTCAGGATACGGATCGCCTTTATCGGCATAAGGCTGCGGAATACCGTGAAAAGAAAACAGCAACATTTCGGCTTGCCCATTTGCTGCCCAATGCGCCTTTATCGACTCGGCCAACGCGTGAATATAGTGCGAATGAGCATGATAATCGCGAATGATTTGCAACGATGGCAGTCGCCGCTGCTGCGGAATCCAACGCGCAATTTGGTCGTATAGTGGTGCAGTCGAGGTTGCCGAATATTGCGGAAATAGCGGCAACACCACCCATTGATCAATACCCTGCTGATGGCAATGCGCCATGGCATCACGCAATGATGGCTCGCCATAGCTCATGGCTGGCAACACCTGCACATCGAGCGCAGGAAATGCAGCCGACACGCGCGCCTGAACTGCCGCTACTTGCGCTAACAGCGTCTCGCGCATCGGTGACTCATGTGTCCAAATACTGGCATAAGCCTTTGCCACGCGCTTTGGCCGTGAGGGCAAAATGAATAGACGCAGAATAAAAAACCAAATTAGTCGCGGCACTTCAATAACGCGGCTATCGCTTAGAAACTCGCGCAAATAGTTGCGCACAGCCGCTGGTGTTGGTGCTGTTGGCGTGCCGAGGTTGGCCAAAATAATCGCCACCTTAGTGCGCTCGATGGTCGGCGCTGGGCTTTTATTACGGCAATAGCAAGATTCATTAACGCAGCTCATGAGCAACTCTCTCAAACAACACGTGGGCATGATACAGGCCAAGGATTTAGTGGCCTGCCTGAGCCAGAAACAATAACGCCGCGCAGGGCGCGGCGTTAGTTTACAAGCACTGCACGTGTTTAGCTTAACGCGTCCAACATTCGTTTGGTGATGTCTTCAACAGAGCCCACGCCTTCCACTAAATGGTATTTAGCAGCATGTGGCGATTGGCCATCACGAGCTTGATAGAAACCAACCAAAGGCTGTGTTTGCTCATGATAGACGGCTAAGCGCTTAGCCACGGTTTCTTCGGTATCATCTGGGCGCTGCACAAGGTCTTCGCCGGTCACATCATCTTTGCCTGCAACTTTTGGCGGGTTATGCGAGACATGATAAACACGGCCAGAGCCGGGATGCACACGGCGGCCTGACAAGCGCGCGATGATTTCTTCATCGGCGACACGAATTTCCACTACATGGTCAATCGACACACCAGCATCTATCATTGCTTGCGCTTGCGGAATGGTGCGTGGGAAGCCGTCAAATAAAAAGCCAGGCTCGCAATCGGGCTGCTTAATGCGCTCTTTCACTAAACCAATGATGATGTCGTCGGAAACTAAACCGCCAGCATCCATTACTTTTTTCGCGGCTACGCCGAGCTCTGTACCAGCCTTCACCGCCGCACGCAGCATGTCGCCGGTGGAGATTTGCGGAATGCCAAAACGGCTCATGATGTTCTGAGCCTGCGTGCCTTTACCAGCACCTGGCGCTCCCAAAAGAATAATACGCATCCACTTTACTCCCAATCTCAAGGCGGCAAGGATACTCGCCCAAGCCGTCTTTTCACAAGACCTTAGCTATCAAGCTGCGACCAACGGACTAGCGCGCCTCGGTTTTCTCACTAATCCGCAGACGTACTACCTGATCACTGGCTTTTTGTACCGGCACTGCTACCGCTTGCCAGCCTGGCCCAGTGGCATCGCCATTAGTTGATATCTTTGCCGAGACAACCACGTCTTCGAATGAACTCAACAGTCTTGCTGAATTCAAGCTATGACGATCATTGAGCGCAATCGACATCGGGAACTGCGCCACTGGCTGTCCAACGGCAGCAATAGGCATCGGCATGCCGGCAGGCTCGCGCACAAAAATAAACAAGGTTGCATTCGCGGGTATGGCGCGTGCTACTTCTGGTGCAAGCGTGACCTCAATGCGGTATAGCGTATCTGCTGCTACCGCAACTTCACCGGCGCTACTAGCTTCTGCGATCAAGCCGGCAATGCGTTGATCAGCCTCCGAATCTGCCTCAGCAGCAGGCATTGCTGCGCGCAAGGTACGAAGCTTTGTTAACGCCGCTAATGCCGTTGCATTATCACCGCCGCGCAAGCTACCCATGCCGAGCATGAGCAAGGCGCCTTGATGGTTTGGCTCGCGCTGCAAAATACCATTGAGCAAATTTGCTGCTAAAGAGTCCATCGCACCTTGCTGAGACATGATGCTAGCCTGCACATAAGTCATCGCTACTTGAATATCACTGGGGCTAAGTTCTACGGCCCGTGCCAAGGCCTCTTTTGCTGGACCAAACTCACGCGCCTGCATAAAGCCTAGACCTAGGGTCAACCAGCCCTCGCCATTATGCGGCTCAGCCTGAACACGGCGCTGCAAGGCACGCATGAAGTCCGGCAAGCTAGCATCTGGCGACTGCTGAGCCATATCCTGCCCCGCCAGCAACTTATCAATAGTCGGCGCTAGACGCTCGGCATTATGTGTATCTTTCGCCAAACCTGGATTCAAAAACACGCCCAGCCACAACGCCACACTCGCAATAGGAACAATCAGCAATAACGCCAACGCCAAACCGCCCACTTTCAATGGCCGACTGCTTTGATCTACCACCTGCTGGTTATCGGCTAATAGCCCGCGATCGAGCTCCAACTTCAGTGCCGCATACACATCGGCGGTAATGCGCGAAGCCATGTGATCGGCATTTAGCTCAGCCAAACGCTCATGATAAATTTGCTTCGATAAAGCCTGGGCGCTACGGCCCGTGACCGCCGTACCACCACGCAATGGCCAGAGCAGGCAAAACGCCGTGATCAATGCCAACAATATCGCCGCCAACACCATTGGCACTAAGGTCATTTGATCCGGACCCAAATTCATCATGACCTACGCTCCTGATCGCCCGACAATACTCGCTGCAGCTGCTCCGCCTCTTGTGACGACAATGGCTGAGGCTTGGCAATCACGCCGCGCGTACGCCGCCACATGATAAAACCCGCCACAATGAGCAAAATAAATGGGCCGAACCAGAGCACAAACGTGCTGGCGCGCACTGGCGGCTTATATGTGATGAAATCGCCATAGCGCGCAATCAAATAATCACGAATTTCAGCATCGCTTTGGCCCGCCTTAACCTGCTCATATACGCGGTCTTTCAAGTCGGCGGCTAAACCAGCATCAGAACCAGCTAAGTTGGTGTTTTGGCACTTTGGACAACGCAGCTCATCGATCAATGCGCGATAGCGAGTCTCCTGCAGAGGTGTATCAAAATCGCGAACATCGACCGAAGCAAAGCCAGCTGTGGAAACTAGCATCAGGCTGAGTAATAGATAGCGAATCATGGTTTAGCCTCCTGCGCATATTCAGCTAATAGCGCCTCATAGCGCGGCTTCAGCTCAGTTTGCCATGCCTTGGGGTCAAGCACGCCAACTGCGCGATAACGAATGATGCCATTGCCATCAACCAGATACGTTTCTGGCGCGCCATAGACACCAAGGTCAATGCCCAAGCTGCCATCTTCGTCAAAAACAACCTGCTCAAAAGCGTTACCGTTATTGCTTAGCCATGCCAGTGCTGCTTGCCTGCTATCTTTATAATTCACACCAACAATGCGTACGCCTTCCTGTGCCAAGCCAACCAGTACTGGGTTTTCGACGAGGCAGGAAACACACCACGTTGCCCACACATTGAGCAGCGTCACATGGCCTTTAAAGATGCTTTCGTCGAGCTTGAGCTCAGGATCAGCAAGGCTAGGCAAATTAAAGGCCGGCACGGCTTGATCTAAGCGCGCAGAAGGCAAAAATGAAGGATCACTGCCATTACGGCTAAATAGTAATACCGCCAAAGCTAAAAACAGCGCCAATGGCAGCGCGAAAACTAACCAGCGACTCGATGATTTCATGTCGCCGCTCCTGCATTAGCACGCGGCGTTGGTGCAGCACTGACACGATGGCGATAGCGCTTATCGAGCAATGACATGAGCGCGCCTAGGGCCATCACCAAAGCACCAAACCACATCCAACGCACCATGGGTTTCACGTAAACACGTACAGCCCATGCACCATTATCTAGTGGTTCGCCTAGCGCGACATAGAGATCACGCCAGAGCGTGCCGGTAATAGCGGCCTCAGTCATCGGATTTTGTTGCACGCGATAAATACGTTTTTCTGGATGTAATACCTCAGACCACGGCCCTGAGCTCACCACCAAAGTGCCGCGCTGCGCCGTATAATTAGGACCGCGATGATCTTCGACGCCATCAAAACGAAATACATAATCGCCAACCGTTAGCGTCTCGCCGGGCGCTAAGCGCACATCTTTTTCCACGCTGTAATGCGAGGTCAGAGCCACACCCAAAACCACCATGACTAGGCCAATATGGCCTAGCTGCATGCCCCAGTAGCTAGGCGTGAGCTTTTTCAGGCCGACCCAACGCGTACTAGCGTGGCGTGTTTTCACCAGCACATCCTCAAACAAGGCGCCCAAGACCCAAGCTGACAAGCCAATACTGAGCGCAACTAGCCATGGCAAATCGCCATAGACCAATAGTGGTAGCGCAATCGCCGCCACTACTGAAGCAATTAGCACGCGCCACAAAGGCAGCAAGCGCTTACTTAAGGTGTCGCGCTTCCAATTGATGTGCGGTCCAATGGCCATAAACACCATGAGCACCAAAGTCAGCGGCACAAATAGCAAATTAAAGTAGGGAGGCCCAACTGATAGCTTGCCCAGGTCGAGTGCGTCGGCGACTAGCGGAAATAAGGTGCCGAGCAAAACTGTCACGGTCGCGGTGAGTAGGAATAAGTTGTTGATCATCAAGAAAAAGTCGCGCGACACCGTGGTGTGTCTGCTCTCGCTTTGCAAACTCGGAGCTTTCCAAGCAAACACAGCCAATGAGCTACCAATCACGACAAACAGTATCGCTAAGATATAGAGGCCGCGAGTGGGATCTGAAGCGAAAGCATGCACCGAAGTTAACACACCTGAGCGCACCAAAAACGTACCCAGCAGGCTCAAAGCAAAGGCAATAATAGCCAGTAAAACGGTCCAAGCTTTAAATACGCCGCGCTTTTCCGTTACCGCTAATGAATGTAGCAAGGCCGTGCCTGCTAGCCACGGCATGAACGAGGCGTTTTCAACTGGGTCCCAAAACCACCAGCCGCCCCAGCCGAGCTCGTAATATGCCCACCACGAACCTAAGGCGATGCCCAGGCTTAAAAATGCCCACGCTGCCAATGCCCACGGCCGTGACCAGCGTGCCCACGCCGAATCAAGTCGGCCATTGAGTAAGCCCGCTAATGCGAAGGCAAATGGCACGGCAAAGCCGACATAGCCCATATAAAGCATGGGCGGATGGAAGATTAAACCAGGATCTTGCAGTAAGGGGTTGAGGTCATTGCCCTCAATGGGGAAGTCGGGAAATAGGCGGTTGAATGGGTTTGAAGTGAATAAGACAAAGCTCATCATGGCCGTGCTGATAAGGCCCAAAATTGCGAGCACGCGTGCTGTCATGATCAGAGGTAGCGCTTGCGAAAAACGTGCGACAGCCGCAGTCCAACCGGCTAGCACGAGTACCCAGAGCAATAAGGAGCCCTCGTGGCCACCCCAAACAGCCGAGATTTTGTACCAGAATGGCAGCAGCGTATTGGATTGACGTGCGACATAATCAACGCTGAAGTCATTCAGCAAGAATGCTGCTGTTAGACCTATAAATGACAACAGTAATAGGCCGAACTGAGCATAGGCAGCTGTGCGCGCGACGGCTTGAATACGGGGCTCACCGCGCACAATACCCAACCACGGCAAGGTGCCCTGTATTAAGGCCACGATGGCTGCCAATACCAGCGCAAATTGACCAAGTTCAACCCACATAACGTTCTCCTAATGCCATCTCAGCACGCGTATCAGGCCGCCATCATACCCGCGCTGCTCACCCTGTCCAGTTACACCGCTAAGTCATTCAAATCACTGCCTTGTTGAGTCTTTGTAAAGCCCTAGAAACACATTTAGAAACAACTCTAAGACTAATGGGTCGGCACTCTGCCCCAATGCCCTTGCTACCATGGGCGACGAAAAAAATGCCCAAGGAAATTTATGAGCGACATTTATCAGCAAACCCAGTTTAGCCGCGAGGAGCTTCTTGCCTGCGCTCGTGGAGAGCTTTTTGGGCCCGGCAACGCCCGTCTGCCACTACCCAATATGCTGATGATGGATCGCATCATTCATATCTCACGCGAAGGCGGCACAAACGGCAAAGGTGAAATCATCGCCGAACTCGATATCCATCCAGACCTGTGGTTTTTTCAGTGCCACTTTGAAACCGACCCTGTCATGCCTGGCTGCTTAGGCTTAGATGCCCTATGGCAGCTACTCGGCTTTTATCTTGGCTGGCGCGGTAACCCTGGCCGCGGCCGTGCTCTAGGTGCTGGTGAAGTGAAGTTCTTCGGCCAAGTTTTGCCCACAGCAAGCGTGCTGCGTTACGAAATCAATATTCGACGTGTAGTCGAGCGTAAGCTGGTCATGGGCATCGCCGATGGTCGAGTATTGCTCGATGGCCGTGAAATCTACACTGCCAACGACTTACGTGTTGGTCTCTTCACCAGCACTGAAAACTTTTAATTGGAGCGTCCTATGCGCCGCGTCGTCATCACTGGCTACGGCATTGTTTCCTGTCTTGGTCATGACACCGAAACCGTTAAAAATAGCCTGTTTAACGGTGTTTCCGGCATTCGTGCCAATGAAAAATACACGGAGATGGGCTTTCGCAGCCAAGTCAGTGGCTCCATTCGTGACCTCGATTTAGACGCCTTGATCGACCGCAAAATGCGCCGATTTATGGGTGATGCCGCGGCCTATGGCTATGTTGCGCTTGCGCGCGCCATTGAAATGTCTGGCCTTAACGCTGAGCAAATCATTAATCCACGCACTGGTCTGGTGGCAGGCTCTGGTGGCGCATCAAGCACCAACCAAGTGGCAGCTGCCGACATCGCGCGTGAGAAGGGCGTTAAACGTATTGGCCCCTACATGGTGCCGCGCACAATGGCCTCTACCTTGTCGGCTTGCCTCGCCACCGCCTTCCAAATCAAGGGCGTGAACTACTCCATCGCCTCTGCTTGCGCGACTAGCGCGCATTGCATAGGTCATGCCGCCGAACTCATTCAGCTTGGCAAGCAAGACGTGGTGTTTGCTGGTGGTGGCGAAGAGGAGGCATGGGAAGAGTCATGTATGTTCGATGCCATGGGCGCGATGTCGAGCAAGTACAACGACACCCCCGAGAAAGCCTCACGTGCCTATGATGCCAACCGCGATGGCTTCGTCATTGCTGGTGGTGCCGGCATGGTTGTCGTCGAGTCCTATGAGCACGCAATTGCTCGTGGCGCAACTATTTTGGCGGAAATCGTTGGCTATGGCGCCACATCTGATGGTCATGACATGGTCGCACCTAGCGGCGAAGGCGCCGAACGCTGCATGAAAATGGCGCTGCAAACCGTTGATACGCCCATCGACTACCTCAACACGCATGGCACCTCCACGCCCGTTGGCGATCTTGCCGAACTCAAAGCTATTCGTGCCGTTTTTGGCGATAAAGCCCCTGCTATTAGCTCAACAAAATCGCTATCTGGGCACTCCTTAGGCGCTGCCGGCGCTCAAGAAGCGATCTATTGTTTAATCATGCTAGCCAATGATTTTGTCACCGCCTCAGCTAATATTGAGACACTTGATCCCGAGGCCGAAGGCCTGCCCATTGTCCAAAAACGCATTGATAATGCTGGTTTAAAAACCATCATGAGCAATAGTTTTGGCTTTGGTGGCACCAATGCCAGCTTGGTCTTACGTAAGGCCTAAACCTTATGCTGAGCGGCTCTCACGGCCGCTCAGCCATCTCAAAAAAGCTCAACCTGACAAATGTTACAGTGCTCAATGTCAAAATTGATTGACCACCGATTGGAAAAACTTTAGCGTATCTCGAGTTCAATTCCTGAGACCTAATAAATGTCCACTCAACATCACGATATTTTGATCATCGGCGCCGGCCTTTCAGGTATCGGTGCAGCCTGCCACTTCAGCCGCAACTGCCCGACTAAGTCGATTACCATACTCGAACGCCGCCAGGCCATGGGTGGTACTTGGGACTTATTTCGCTATCCCGGCATTCGCTCCGACTCCGATATGTTTACCTTTGGCTACAGCTTCAAACCATGGATAGAGTCGCGCGTATTGGCCGATGGCCCATCGATCAAGCAGTACATGACCGATACTGCAAAAGAATATGGTATTGATAAAAAAATTCGCTATGGCCGCCAAGTCATCAACTCGAATTTCTCAACCAAAACTGGTCTTTGGACTGTCGAGGCTAAAGATGAAGTGAGTGGAGAGACAGAAAAGTACACCGCTAATTTTTTGATGGTTTGCACTGGTTATTACAACTACGACAAAGGCTATCGTCCAACATTCCCTAATGAAAAAGCCTTTAAAGGCGAAATTGTTCATCCCCAGTTTTGGCCAGAGAATCTAGAATATAGCGGTAAGCGCGTGGTCATTATCGGTAGTGGCGCTACAGCAATTACGTTGCTGCCAACCATGACCGATAAAGCGGCTCATGTGACCATGCTGCAGCGCTCGCCGACCTATATCATGTCGGTACCAGCCATTGACCCTGTGGCGCGTACACTACAGAAAGTACTGCCTGAAAAAGCTGTTTACAGGCTCAATCGTATTCGCAATATCGGCTTACAACGCATGCTGTTTCAAGCTGCCCGCAAACGCCCGGCAGCCGTTAAACGCTTACTGCTGAGCATGGTGAAAAAGCAACTAGCCGGTAGCGGTATCGATATGAGGCACTTCACGCCGAACTATCAGCCTTGGGACCAACGTCTATGCGTAGTGCCCAACGGTGATCTATTCAAAGTGCTGCGTGAAGGCAAAGCCAGCATTGCCACGGATCACATTGAAAAATTCACCGCAGATGGCATTTTGCTGAAATCAGGTGAGGAAATTCCAGCGGATATCATCATCACAGCTACCGGCCTAGATGTGCAGATGGCCGGGGGCATGAAGTTAAAAGTCGACAATAAAGCAGCGCCTGTAAAGTCACGCCTCACCTATAAAGGCGTGCTGATTGAGGGCGTGCCCAACGCCGCAATCGTATTTGGCTACACTAATGCATCGTGGACACTAAAAGCTGACTTAGCCTGCGAATACACCTGCCGCCTTATCAATCACATGGATGAGCACGGCTATCGCACAGTTGAAGTGCATGATAAAGACAACCTCATCACTGAGGACACCGTATTGGGCAGCTTAAGCTCGGGCTATATTCAGCGTGCAGCTGACAGCTTGCCGCGCCAAGGCAGCAAAGCGCCATTTCGCGTAGTGCAAGATTATCTGCGCGATGTTCCGCTGATGCGTTTTACGCCTATCGATGATGGTCATTTGCAGTTCGATGGTAAGCCTGCTCGCGTACCTAGCGGCCTTCGTCGCGTCACTGCACCACTGAAAGCCGCTTTGGGTCGGGGCTAAGCCTTAATCAGATAGGTAATATTCAACCGTGGTGACTACACGCACGCGCTTCATGTGCGGCGTGCTGTCATCGCGGTTGTTGATACTAAATTGTCCTTGCTGAGCCGACTTGATTTTGCCTAACTTGCTATTTGAGTCTTGAGCAAATTTTTCAGCGACGGCGCGGGCATTTTTAGTGGCCTCCTCAATCATCGCCGGCTTAATTTTACTTAAATCCTCATAGCTAAACACGCGCTGAATATCATCTTTAGTGACAGACACCACCACACCTTGCTTACCAAGCTCTAGCAAGTTCGCCATGGCTTTACGCACTGCATCTACTTTAGTGGTGAATACCGTGACATCACCCTCGCCTGTGTAGCGAAACTTAATCTGACTTTTATCGCCCCATTGATTGGCATACGCATCGGCAATAACCGGAGGCGCCAGAGAAATCTCAGCATCGCTTAAGCCATACTTTTTCAAAAAAGTAGTGATCATGCGTTGGTTCTTCTCAACGCCTAAATACAGTTTATCTAAATCATTGTCAGCGACTTGATAGCTGATCGGCCATGCCGCCGTAGTGGCATCAACATCGCGCTCAGATAAGCCCTTAACGCTCACCGTACGCTCCATGGCTTTTACCGATACGGCGGCGTCAGCCAACTGATACCCTAGCGCCGACAGGCCCAACACAACGCATATACCAAGCGCTAAGGCGCTACCTTTTGTCACTGATGCCATGGTGTTGGCTCCTCATCAAGAATAGGTATGGAGCTTACTCACGCTTCATCGGCCATTAGGTGCACTGCCACCACCTTCTCCCCAGCCCAAATGCAAATTAGGCGATCACGCTGCCATGGCGGAATGCCCTGCTCTTGGCACCAATTTTTCAGACTAATACTATGTTTGCTAAACCGCTCACCACCACTGCGCGGCGCTATACGCCATGGCTTATCGAGTAGTGGATCATTTTTGCTTAAATACGGGCATAGCTCATTTAACGACCACATACGCCCTGCCCACTCGATTGGTTCAAGTGGATTGGACCAGCAGGTTGGCGCTGGTAAATCCTTAATCAGCTCATCATGACGTAAATATAAACGCTCACGATAACGCCGCAGCGACCAACCGACCCATGCTAGCTGCGGCTGGGCATCTGCACGTGCCTGTAACAGCTCGCCCTTCACGCGCGGCCAATAACGATGCGGTAAAGTCGGCGCGCCTTTGCGTTGCAGCCAACGTGCGATGGCCGCCTGACGACTAGCATCGCTTAACGCATTGAGCTCATGAATGTTTAAGGTTTTGCCATCGTCGCTAAGCTGCTGCAATAGCTTATCGCTAAGTTCATTTAACGCATCGGCCTGTTGCGCCAGTTGTTGACCACTACGAGCTAGTAACTGCGATGCCTGAGGCCAGCGCTGTTGCAGCAGAGGCAATAGCTGGTGACGCAATAGGCTGCGATCAAAGCGCGGATCGGCATTGGCAGGATCTTGAACAACGGCTAATTCACTAACGCTATTACGCCAATGCGTGACGGCCTGTCGCGATTGACCAAGCCATGGACGCCAGCGCAACATCGCGGGCAATTGAGCATTACTGCTACGCCACAAACTCTGCTCGCGCATAGCCGCCAAGCCCTGCACACCGGCACCACGCATTAGTCTTAAAAGCAATGTTTCAGCTTGATCATCCTGATGATGGGCCAGCAGCAGCGCTTCACTCTCGCTCATAAGCGCGGCAATGGCATCGTAACGTGCACGCCGTGCGGCATTCTCAATGCTAGCTTGCACCGGCACTTGAACACGCAAAACCTGTAATGGGACTTGCCAGGCCGCCGCTTGCTGCTCAGCAAGTAGCGCCCAGCTATCAGCATCGGGATGGAGGCCGTGATGCACATGTACGGCGCGTAGACGAAAACCCAGGACAGAAGCTAACTGCTTGGCGGCGCAGAGTAAGGCATAGGAGTCGGGGCCGGCGCTAAGCGCTATGACAAGGCCGGTAATATGCGGTGCGTCGAGCTGCCGCGCGCGCAAAAATGCATCGAGCGCGGCAACTGGGTTCATTCGCTGGCTAGCTGCTCGGTATTGCCATAGCTCATCAGGCGATCGTAGCGGCGGTTTAACAGGTTGTCGTGATCTAGGCTACGCAGCTTTTTCAGCTGGCTTAGCAACGCTTTACGTAGATTATCGGCAACGCGATCAAAGTCGCGATGTGCACCACCCAAGGGCTCACTAACCAAATCATCAACAAAGCCTAACGAGTGTAGACGCGAGGCAGTGAGATTCATTGCCTCTGCCGCCTCTGGTGCTTTTGCAGCAGTTTTCCACAAAATAGATGCACAGCCTTCTGGGGAAATTACTGAATAAGTGCTGTATTGCAGCATCAATAAACTGTCACAAACACCAATAGCCAAGGCACCGCCAGAGCCGCCTTCGCCGATCACCGTCGAGATGAT
>CAXIBK010000006.1:0-28413 GCA_964022225.1 uncultured Paraperlucidibaca sp. | reverse complement strand
TGACGCCTTTTAGCACACTAGATCGTGTTATCGCTGAAGCCATCATTGACGGCCTCGACGGCCGTGGTTATCTCACAGTTAGCCTTGACGAGCTCGCTGAAACCGCGCTGAGCTGGTGCAATGAAGAGGCTGAAGAAGACGAAATTATCGCGGTTCTACATCGCATTCAGCAATTCGACCCACCTGGCGTGGCAGCTCGCGACCTCAGCGAATGTCTATTGATTCAGCTCAACCAGAAGCCCGAAGACACCGAACATTTAGACAATGCCAAATTAATTTTACGTGAGCACACCGCCAGGCTAGCCTCGGGCGATCTTGCCGGTTTAACGCGAGCCATTGCATTAATACGCGAGCTTAAGCCTCATCCTGGCGAGGGCTGGGCTAGTGCCGATGATGAACGTCAAGTTATCCCAGATGTAGTGGTACGCAAGCTGCGCGGCTCCTGGCGAGTCGAGCTAAACCCCGATGCTGCACCGAAGTTACGCGTCAACGCAGGCTATGCCAACATGATTCGTCGCGCCGATAGCAGCCCTGATAATCAGTATATTCGTGACAACTTGCAGGAGGCGCGCTGGCTGATCAAAAGCCTACAAAGCCGTCATGAAACCCTGCTTAAGGTAGCGACCTGCATCGTTGAGCATCAACGTGGCTTCTTAGAGCAAGGCCCCGAAGCCATGAAGCCTTTGATTTTACGTGAAGTCGCCGATGAAGTTGGCCTACATGAGTCGACCATTTCTCGCGTCACCACGCAAAAATACCTGCTTACCCCTCGTGGCCTGTTTGAACTCAAGTACTTTTTCTCGTCACATGTCGGAACTAGCTCCGGTGGTGAGGCGTCATCAACGGCCATTCGCGCCATGATTAAAAAGCTCGTAGGCCAAGAAAATCAGAAAAAACCATTGAGCGACAGTAAGTTAGCAGACTTACTTTTAGAGCAAGGCATTGAGGTTGCAAGACGTACTGTGGCGAAGTATCGCGAGTCGCTCAATATTCCATCATCTACCGATCGAAAGCGCTTGCTTTAATAGTTTGGGCATGGCTAAGTGAAGGCATAACGGATGTTGATGTGAAGCGAAGCATGCTGTGAACCCCACACTGGGAACCTCTGCTTTCGGACTCGACAGGCCGCCCGTGCTGGGCTGCAATTGCCCAAACGTACGACCCGCCACCGTCTTGAAGGTCTTTGGTTCCCGCTGTCGTCAATCACGAAAGCGAGGAAGCGTCTCATGCAAATGACCATTAGTGGACACCACGTTGAACTTACCCATGCCCTCCGTGATTATGCCGAGTCTAAGCTCGCGCGTATTGAGCGGCATTTTGACCATATCACCAGTATCGACGTCATTTTAAGTGTCGATAAATTGGTGCAAAAAGCCGAAGCAGTGATTCGAACCTCGGGAGCAAAATTATTTGCTAACGCCCAGTCCGATGACCTCTACGCCGCTATTGATAAGCTGTCGGACAAGCTAGACCGACAGGTAGTGCGCCATAAAGAGAAGCAAGCATCACATTGATGCCACCGATTGACCTGCTAAATGCCCAGCTCCGCTGGGCATTTTTCATTACACAGTTTCATAAACTCTACGAATGCCTACTTGCCAATCATCGCGCCACAACCGAGGATAAGGCTCAGCATTTTAACTAGGTAGTAAAATGAAACTGGTGATTGTGAGCGGACGCTCGGGCTCAGGAAAAACGACTGCGTTGCATCAACTGGAAGACCTTGGCTACTACTGCGTCGACAACCTTCCTGTTGCTCTCATTCCAGATCTCGTTGCCAATTTCGAAGACGACCAAAACAATGGCGCTATGCGTATAGCCGTTGGCATTGACGCACGCAACCGCAGCCAAGACTTAGCGCGTTATAGCGAAATCTGCCGCCGCCTCGCGTTGATAAACATACAGCCGCAAGTAGTTTTCCTAGACGCTCGTGAAGATGTCTTATTAGCACGCTTTAGCTCCACACGCCGTCGCCACCCTTTAAGCTCCGATGCTCGCTCGCTGGAAGAAGCCATTGCTTATGAGCGTGTGCTGCTTGACCCCCTAGCTTCACGCGCAGCACTGCAACTCGACACCACGACCTTATCAGTGCATGACTTACGCGAAAGCCTACGCAGGCGCTTTGCTGATGCCAGCACTATGCAGAATAATATTTTGCTTACCTCATTTGGCTTCAAACACGGCGTCCCACTCGATGCCGATCTCGTGTTTGATGTGCGTTGCTTACCCAATCCACACTGGGAAATGGCATTACGGCACTTAACCGGTCTAGATTTGCCGGTCGCAAAATATTTGCAAGGCAAACCTATTGTTGAGAGCCTCTTCGATGACATTTTTACCTTTATTAATAAGTGGTTACCTGAACTTCAGGCCAATGATCGAGGTTACGTAACTGTCGCTATCGGCTGCACCGGCGGCCAACATCGCAGCGTTTATATGGTTGAACGACTAGCTCAAGCCTTGACAGCGACCCTAGGAAAACTCCAAGTTAGACATCGAGAGCTACATCGGCCAGGACCGCTTTAATGGCGAAACACGCAACAGATATCGACATCGTTAACAGGCTTGGCTTACACGCTCGGGCATCAGCCAAGCTCGTGGAAACCGCCTCGCGCTTTCAATCCTCTATCCGCATCGGGCGCGGCGAGCGTTTAGTTGACGCCCGCAGCATCATGTCATTGCTGATGTTAGGTGCTGGCCAGGGCAGCCGTTTACGCCTTGAAGTCGATGGCGAAGATGCTGACTCTGCCTATACAGCGGTGACAACGCTCATCGCCGACAGGTTTGGCGAAGCAGAATAGGCTATCATCGCAGCTGCCATTGCTACCCCCTGCTGGAGCTCCGATGAGTTTGCGTAACCTGCCCGAAGAAGATGATGAATTTTTCATCAGTAGAGCCGATAAAAAACGATCGGTCGATAGGTTGCAAGCCTTAGGCGAACGTCTCGCTGAACTCAGTGATAAACAGCTAAAACAATTACCTATCGACGATATGCTGCTGAAAGCATTTCTCGATATGAAAAAGATCAAGGCGAATGAAGCCTTGCGTCGCCACAAGCAATATATTGGCAAGCTCATGCGTCATGCCGATGAAGCAGCGCTTTTAGCGGCCATGCATCCATTGAAAAACCCTGCACTGCAACGCCAGCTAGATCTGATTCAAGAGCGCCTAATACAACAGGGCGACGCTTATATTGGTGAGGTTTTATCGCGGTTTCCTGCGGCCGACCGCCATACATTACGTCAATATGTTCGCCAAGCTCAGCAAGAATTCACCAAGCTAAAAACAGCGAAGGACTCGGCTAATGCAATCGGCCAGGCCGACGTAGCAGGAGATGCAGCTGAGCAGACAACTCCAGCGCAGCACCGACTTTGGCTGCACTTACGGGAATTAGCTGCGATTAATAGCTAGTTACTACACAGTGGCAACAGCTAATCGAGGCGATGCGCCTCTACTGGCATCTGCTCACGCCAAGCTTGCTGCTGCTTGCGGTCAAACTCTGCAATCACCAATGCTGGCTGCGAGGCCATCGTACGCTCAGCCAGCACCTGCCCCCATGCATCAATGATTTGGCTATGGCCCCACGTCTGCCTTGTGACACTGTGCTGCCCACCCTGTCCTGCACCAATGACCATGCATTGATTTTCAATCGCTCGAGCGCGCAATAAAACCTGCCAATGTGCCTCACCTGTCTTAGCAGTAAACGCAGCAGGCACGGCGAATACATCTGCGCCTGCATGGCGTAAGGCACGTGCCTGCTCAGGAAAGCGTAGGTCGTAGCATGTCAGCACACCCAACTGTCCCCACGGAGTTGCTAGCAGATTTAGTTCAGTGCCAGGTTCATAGCGAGCTGACTCTCGATAAGCTCCTTGAGCATCGCCGACTTGAGCATCGAATAAATGTCGCTTGTCATATCGGCCGACCAGGTTACCTGAGGCGTCAAATAATAAGCAGGCGCTGCGCACGCGGCCATTGGGTACAGCGCTACCATCAGGGCGATAAGGTAGTGGCACGGTGCCCGCCAATAACCACAGGCCATTGCAGCGGGCTTGCTTAGCAAACCACGTTAGCCATTGAGCATGGTGCTGTGCTGCCAAACCGGCGGCATCGGGGCCAAAAACTAAACAGTTTTCTGGCAATACCAACAGGTCGACACCATGTTCTCGAGCCGATGCCATACCGTCGGCAATAGCTCGCTGATTAGCAGAAATGTCGTCGCCGCTGCAAAGCTCAAGTGCTGCCACGCGCATAGTGCTTACTCCTGTGCCTTGCCCTCATTGGCCGAGGCGGCATTTGCGTCCTTAGGTTTAGCGCTAGACTTTAGCTCTTCTGGCTTCACGATAGCTTCATCATTGATGCGTAAGTCGTCCCATGTGCCGGTCACGTGATAGCGAATCGACGTAAGCCGTGCGAGCTGCTTATCGAGCAAGAAATCTGCTGCAACCAGAGCGCCGCCGACAATCGGGCCAGCTAAAAAGCCTGCAACGACTGGCAACGCGCTGCTCACCGGCACATCCACACGTAAACGTTGATCTACTTCGTGTGTGATCAGATTCACACTACCCCGCCCCTGCATGCTCAATGAAGGACCATCAAGGTCAAGACTGGCTGGCAAAAGCACACCGCGATTAAGCTCACCGGCGAGCTTAATTTCATCAAAACTGAGACCTTTACGCGTGACGTCAGAGAAATCAAAACGCAATCGACGCATGAGGTTGCTGGCATTTACTAGACCAAAAACTCGCGCCAACGGGTTTATGCGATCAATACCAACTAAGCGCCCAGACTTGAAATTCGCGCTGAATTTGCCATTTAGCTGCGCCAATATGAAATCGTTGGGGTCACCAGGCCAGGCTAGCTCCGCATTAAGCTGGCCGCTGCGCGACTCCAAGCCACCGCTGAGGCCTAACTGTGCAAATAGCGCTGCGCTAGCACGGGTATCAACTTGCCCCGATAGCTGTGTGCTAGCGCGCGGACCTGTGCGCCAATTCAACTTACCATTGAAGTCAGCATTGGGCTGACTGAGATGCAAAGGATCAACCAACCAACCTGTGGCTTGCGGCTTAACACGAGCTTCCACATGCGTCGAAGGCCATTTTGGCAAGGCCGACGGCTGTATATTATCGGCGGAAATAATCCAGTCGGTGTCTTCACGCGCCAAACTCAAGCGGACTGGGCCAAGATTTTCTTCGCCAGCCATCAGTGCCTTAGTTTGTAAGTTTAAGCGCTGAAACGTTGGCATCGCTTGCACTAGCTTTTGGCTCACCGATTTAGTCGGGGCCTTAGCTATAAATGCACGCCAATCATTGAGCTGTAGGGTGTCTATACTCGCCTCAATGCCAATGCCCGCGCGCTCATTCCATGCCAAACCAGGCAGGCCAACACGTACCAGTACTTGCTTGAGTTGCTTATCGCGCCAGGTTAAACCAACTTGAGCCATGCCATCGATGGTGGCGCGCGCCAACTGCTTGCCTGGGCCGAGCTTACCTTGATAAACCAATTCCGCGGCTTTGGCGGCGGGCTTAGCCAGTGGAGCTGGAAGCTTAATCGCCATACCCTTCAGGTTGCTACTGACACGTAAGCCCACTGCAGCCGAGTGCGAAATAGGAATGTCGACGTTTACTATTGCCGAGGTGCGGCCATCAATATAGGCCGTTAAGTCAGTACCTAGCCAACGGCTGAGCGATACCGCAGTTATGGGCGCGTTAACTTTTATCGCCTGCGAGCGCCATTGGCTACCCCGCTTATCGCCTGATAACTCCACTTGCGCGACCTCGTTCCAGAGCTTGCCAGTGAGTTGCCCATTGAGGCCTGCACTTTCATCGAATGCTATTGCGCCGCTAACGTTTGTCAGCTGCACGGGGCTATCAGCCAAGCCCACTTCAGCTTCAGCTACCGTAGCGTTAACTTTGACTAATGGTTGATGAGTAGCAAAGGGAATCGTCAGCTGTAGATTAGCCTTAGCAGGGCCGCGCATGAGCAGCTGACTGGCAACCTCACCAGTCTTTGTTTTCAACGGCGATTCGGCCAACAAGCGATCGAGATCAGTTAAATCCAAGTCCAAGTCGGCATCAACACTCAATACAGGTTTATGTAGCTCAGGTATGCTCGCCACAGCACGTGAAATCGTGCCGTCCATTACGCGGCCAGTATTTACGTTAACGCTTAGGTCACGACCGCGAATATCCACTTGACCATTCAGCTCACTCAATGCCGGCCAGCCTGGCACATAGTCTAGTGAGGCATTGGCTAGCTTTAATGACATATCAAGTTGGCCAGCATCGGGACTGTTGTGGCGTAGGGCACCGCTATAGGCGAAGGTGCCACTAGGAACCTGGCCGGCCGTTAATGCGCTGCGCAGCCACGCCAATGTGTGGTCGCCGGCGGAGTGCCATGGCACATAGCGCCAAGCACTAGCGACTTGACCATCATAAAGCCCGGCTAATAAGTCTAGACGGCCGGCACCGGGATCCTTAATCGGCAGCTGCAGCGCAAGTTGGACGCGCGCTTTGGCGTCGGTATTGTCAAGTGCGAGCACGCCGGTATCGATATGCCATTGATCTTGTTGGCGATACCAACGCACACCTCCGCGTAGCATATTGGCCGCAATGGGTTCACGAAATACTTCTGGCGCATTAATAGAAGCGCGGCGTGTATCCAAATAGGCTAAGCCTTGGTCTGCGCTAGCCTGCAGCCAGCCGGCCATATTGCTCACGCCCGGCAAGGCTTTGTAGGCTTGCCAGCTCAGCGCCTTGAACTCGGCGTTAGCAGTGCTAAGTGCCCACTGCTCATCGCGACGTACGGCTTGAATATGCATGCGCGGCAGAAAGCCTTTAGGATTTAGCTTCTGCAGCATGGGGGCGAACGAAGCAGGAATCAGCTCCTCGCGCTTCACTAGCGTATAAGCATCGGCAAGCGATAAGCCCGCTAAAGCGACGTTCAATGCATCGGGCTGCCAGGCAATATGGCCTCGCTGCATAGGAATCGCTAAGCCATCAAGCTTGCCTTGGATATTACTAAATGCCAGATGGCCGCGAGCAAGTTCGCCTTGCGCCATAAAGACACCATGTAAATCACTCAGCACATAAGGCTTAGCGTCAGGCCAGCGCGCGCGCATAGAAACACTTTTCACGGATATGGTGGCTTGCTCAGGCTTAACACCCTGCCCAGACAGCCAAAGCTCGCCGTGACCCTCTTGCAAATCAAGCTGCCAGCCGTCGGGCAAAAGCGCTGCCCATGGCTGCCAATCGTTCAAGTTTTGAATATTTAAATACAGCTGCCAAGGCACGGTTTGCCATGCTAATGGGTCGCCCTCAAGGCGAATAACACCGCGTTGGATATCGCTCTTACCTTGCAGCTTAAACTGCACCTGCGCACGATAGTCATCGCCGTTACTGTATTGACTGATGGTTAAGTCGTGTATGCCTTGCTTAATTTGATTCGGCGCTTGCCATGCCAATGCGCTATTGCTCAGTGCAATACTAGGTTGCGCCACAAGCCAACGCAGACTTTCACGTGCGCGTTCAGGATGCGAAGAACCCAGCCCGCTGAGCTCTAAAACGCGAATGCCGCCGTCAGAATTAGGCGCAAGCGTCAGCGATAAACCATCGATTTCAGTTCGCAGACGCGGCGATAAATCGCGCAGCGTCGCCCACCAATCAGGTTCAGTACTCAAACTTGGAATAGTCAGCAAAGTATCTGTTGGTGCACTAAGGTCGGCCAGGGCAATATCCGTGGCCATAAGTCGTGGCGTCAGACCATGCCAACTCGCACTGACACTGCCTAAGCGAATCGACAGCCCTGTTTTTTCAGATAATAAGCGCTCAATGGCTGGCTTTTGCTCGCTCACCATCGGCACCAACTCACGACCTAAACCTACCACCACGGCGAGCGGGATCAGCACCAGGGCCATCAGCCATAGGACGCTATGAAAACTGCGATTAACCGCGCGGCGCGCCGAGCTCATCAGTAAGCTCGCTTAGAGCAAAACCACATCGTATTGCTCCTGACTGTAACTAGTCTCTACTTGAATGCGTATGGGCTTGCCAATAAACGCTTCCAAGTCAGCTACGGCTGACGACTCCTCGCCTAATAGGCGATCTATCACGCGCTGACTGGCAACTATCGAATAGCCATTGGCCGCGTCATAGGCGCGCGCTTCACGCAATAACTCACGAAAGATTTCGAAGCAGACAGTTTCGGCGGTTTTTACTGTGCCACGACCAGCGCAACTGGGGCAGCTCTCACACAATACATGCTCGAGTGAGTCACGTGTGCGCTTACGCGTCATTTCCACTAAACCGAGTGAAGACACTTGTGTGATATGCGTTTTAGCATGATCTCTGGCGAGCATTTTCTCCAGCGAGCGCAGCACTTGCGTGCGATGCTCATCTTCCTGCATATCAATGAAATCAAGGATGATGATGCCACCCAAGTTACGTAATCTAAGTTGCCGAGCTATCGCATGTGTGGCTTCAAGATTAGTTTTAAAAACCGTGTCTTCTAGGCTACGCGTGCCAACATAAGAGCCGGTATTGACGTCAACAGTGCTCATCGCCTCGGTTTGATCAATGATCAAATATCCGCCAGACTTTAAGTGAACCTTGCGCTCCAAGGCCTTCTGCAGGTCATCTTCGACATTGTAAAGATCAAATAGTGGACGTTCGCCTTGATAATGCTCAAGCCTTGACTCACAACCTGGAACGAACTCACGGGCAAAGCTCAGTGCACGCTGAAAGGTTTCACGCGAGTCGATGAATATTTTTTGTACCTCAGGGCCAGCTAAGTCACGCAAAGTGCGCAATGCCAATGGCAGTTCTTCGCTGATGCAAGCCGGCCCAGAAACCACTAAAGTTTGCTGCTGAATATACCGCCAGAGCTTGAGCAAAAACGCCATGTCGTGGCGCAGCTCAATATCATCTACGCCCTCAGCCACTGTGCGAACAATAAAGCCGCCACCGAGTTCAGCAGCCATTTCTTCCGATAAGCCACGCACCATGGCTTTTAAGCGATCACGCTCAGGTTCATCGTCGATTTTTTGCGAAATACCGAGCTGATCGCTATATGGCATATAGACCAAATAGCGCGCAGGGATAGATAGGTCCATGGTCAGGCGCGCGCCTTTACTGCCCATCATATCTTTCATCACTTGCACAGTGATACTTTGGCCTTCGTGTAAGGCAGAGATGGACTCGGGACGCTCGCGGTCGGCGCCCAAGCGCACTTCATTGACGTGGATAAAGCCGGTACGGCTTAAGCCAATTTCAATAAATGCCGCTTGCATGCCAGGTAGCACGCGTACGACTTTGCCGCGATAAATATTACCAACATGGCCACGATGCGCCGTACGCTCGATATACAGCTCCTGCACGACGCCATTCTCGATCAGGGCGACCCGTGACTCCATCGGCGTCACATTTATCAAAACCTCATCGGTATTGGGGCCGCGCATGACCATGTGTTATTCCCAGAGTGGATAATTAGCGCGTCGCAATAAAGCAACTGTCTCCGCTAAAGGTAGGCCGACGACATTAGTATAGCTGCCGTGTAAAGACTTCACATATTGTGCGGCTCGACCCTGAACGGCATAAGCACCGGCTTTATCTTTTGGCTCATCACTATTCCAGTAAGCCAATTGATCAGCTTCAGGAATGAGCAAAAATTCGACCCGGGTGCTAACTACCTCAACCTCGATATGATCGCCATGCATGACCGCTATGCCGGTATAAACGCAATGATCTGGTGATGGCAACAGTGCCCAAATACGCTGTGCATCGGCAAATGAAGTTGGTTTGCCAAGTATTTGGCCACCTGCTACCACCGTCGTATCGGCAGCAACCACCCAAGCCTCAGCATCATCTGCTCGTGTACGTCCAGCCTGCGCTTTGGCCAAGGCTAATCGCCGTACATAAGCCTCAGGCGCTTCACCTTCAAGCACTGACTCATCAACATCCACTGGCAACACAGCGGGCATTAGATGAATTTGGCGCAGCAACGCCAACCGCCGAGGCGATGAAGAGGCCAATAATAAGCGCGGCGAACGACTCATGTACGCTGACTCCAACGTTTAAGCAGTAATAAAATAGTGGGCCACATCATGGCACTGGACAGAACTGGCAAGAAAAATATCATCGGATCCGGCATCAGGTTTTGCAGCGTTAACAAGACGAAATGTATTACGCGGCTAACCAAAATAAGCCCAAGAATCAATAATGTCGTTTGGCGCACTGAAAATATCCCAGACCAACGCTGAGTCGCCCGCGCCAGCTGAATCACAACCACTGACGATAAGCCATAAAAGCCCAACGGCGTAGCCAATAGCACGTCTAACATAACGCCGAAAATCAGTGCCATCCAAATACCCAGCCATTGCGGCGCATGCATACCCCAAAAGATCAAAATCAAGGTCAGCCACTCTGGGCGCCAAGGATTTAGCTCTGAGGACAACGGCAAAATGCTGAGCAATAGCGCGGCTATAACGCTAAGTAAAATTCCCAGGAAAGGATTATGGTGACGGGGCATTAGTCACCTCGGTAGATGGGCTCGCTGCCGGAGCAGGCACCACAGCGGGCAGTGCGTCACTAGATGCTGGCACCGCTTTCATTTTTTCCGGCCGAATCAAATATTGAGCACCAACAGGCTTCTCAAATAAGGCCAAAACGTAACGACTACGATCTAGCGCTGCCACTGGTGACGCAGTAATACGTAAAAACTGGTCATCCGCTTGACGATGAATCGCCGTCACTTTTGCAACTGGATAGCCTTCTGGAAAGTCCAAACCAAGCCCCGATGTCACCAACAAATCGCCTACGGTAATATCAGACTTCTCAGGAACGTATTGCAGCCTAAGCTCGGTACGATTACCCGTACCAGATAAAATTGCACGAATACCGTTGCGGTTGATTCGTACCGGCACTGAGTGTGAGCGATCAGTGATCAGCATAATGCGCGATGTGGTTTTCCCCGACTGAATCACTCGACCAAAAACACCTAACGAGTCCAAAACCGGTTGGCCCTCATATAGACCTTGGCCGTGACCGCGGTTAATGATCAACACATGGCGGTCTGGGTCTGGATCAACACCGATGATCTCGCTAATCAACACACGACTATTTAGCACGCTGGCGGCGTCATGCAGATCACGCAGTCGCGCGTTGTCGCTCGCTAAAAAGGAGAGCTTTTGCACCTGCGAACGTAGCAGCAAGTTTTCTTGGCGCAACTGTTCGTTTTCAGATTGCAATTGCAGGCCAAAACGTAAATTATTGGAAAGCTCTTCGATGCTTTGGCTAGGCCAAGCCAAGCCATAAAACAGCGGTTCGACAGCTTCATAAAAACTGTCGCGCACGGGCTGTAGAAGACTTGAGCGCTGAGTATCAACAATCAGCAAAGCGATCGCACAAGACGCCGCGAGGATGAAACTCACCCCATCGCGACGGTTGCGGACAAACAGGCCGTTACTAATAGCTCACCCCACTAGGGCGTCAGTCTTGAAACAACATGTCGTAAGCGATGTTGTCGATGAACTCCAACGCACGACCACCGCCGCGCGCGACGCAGGTCAACGGGTCTTCAGCAACGATAACTGGCAGGCCAGTTTCCTTCGCCATGAGCTTGTCGAGATCACGCAACAGCGCGCCACCGCCAGTCAACACCATGCCACGCTCAGCAATATCGGCTGACAACTCGGCTGGTGTTTGCTCCAACGCGCTTTTAATAGCGGTGATGATGCCGGTAAGCGGATCTTGGATAGCGCCCAGAATTTCATCGGAGTTCAAAGTGAATGTGCGTGGCACACCTTCGGCAAGGTTACGACCGCGCACTTCGATTTCACGCAGTTCACCACCAGGGAAAGCCGTACCAATTTCTTGCTTGATACGCTCAGCAGTGGCATCGCCAATTAGGCAGCCATGTTGGCGACGCACATAAGACACGATGCAATCGTCGAGCAGGTCGCCGCCGATACGTACGGAATCGGAATAAACCGAACCCGATAGCGAGATCACCGCGATTTCTGTAGTACCACCACCAATATCGACAACCATCGAACCACAGGCTTGCTCAATCGGCAGACCGGCGCCAATGGCTGCGGCCATGGGCTCTTCAATCAAACGCACTTCGCGAGCACCAGCACCAAGCACTGATTCGCGAATAGCACGGCGCTCAACTAGGGTGGACTTGCATGGCACGCAAACCAAGACGCGTGGGCGTGGCGGCATAAAGCCAGACTCATGCACGCGCTTGATGAAGTACTGCAGCATTTTTTCAGTAACTTCGAAGTCGGCAATCACGCCATCTTTCAGTGGGCGAATCGCAGAAATATTACCTGGTGTGCGACCCAACATGCGCTTCGCATCGGTGCCAACAGCGGCAACCGTTTTGGTCACACCGGTAGTGCGAATGGCAACAACCGATGGCTCATCAAGCACGATGCCGCGCTCAGGGATATAGATCAGTGTGTTTGCCGTGCCTAAGTCAATCGCGAGATCGGCCGAAAACAGGCCGAGAAGTCGTTTAAACAACATTGGGTTACCTAAAAGATGATGGCATGGCCACTTATCAAAGTAGCAATGCAGTTGAGCGGCTGCCAAGAATCAGCACTTGGTCTACAATGCTGCAAGAGTAAACAAACTGCGACTTTTGGACAAGTTGTGACTGTGATAACTTTGATCGATTCCTCGCATTTTTTTGAGCCGATTTACGCGCTCAGCACGGAGCAAAAGCCCCTATGGCACTAACACCAGAGCAAGTGGGTCGCATTGCCCATTTGGCACGCCTACAATTACCGCAAGATGAGCAACAGCGCGTCACCGACAGCTTAAACACCATCCTCGGCCTCATTGATCAGCTGCAAGCGGTTGATACGCAAGGCATTGCGCCGATGGCTCACCCCGTTGATGCCACCCAAGCCTTACGCCCCGATGTCGCTACTGAGCCAAATCGTCGCGACGATTATCAGGCGATTGCCCCTGCTGTGGCCGATGGCTGCTACCTCGTTCCTCGTGTGGTTGAGTAAATCATGAGTTTGCATACGCTTTCTTTAAGCGCGCTGGCCGATGGCTTGGCGCAAAAAAAATTCTCCAGTGCTGAGCTAACCCAGCACTTTCTCGATCGCATCGCACGCTTTGATAATGCTGCCAATGGTGGATTGAATAGCTTTATTACGGTTACGCCGGAATTAGCGCTGGCCCAAGCGGCGGCTGCCGACTCGCGTTTGGCTAACGGTACTGGCCATGCACTGACAGGTCTACCATTGGCGCAAAAGGATATTTTTTGCAGCCAAGGCGTGCGCACCAGCTGTGGCTCAAAGATGCTCGACAACTTTATTTCGCCATATAACGCTGAAGTCATCACACGCTGCAACGACGCAGGCCTCATCATGTTGGGTAAAACCAATATGGATGAATTCGCCATGGGCTCATCGAACGAAACCTCGTTTTATGGCGCCGTGCAAAACCCGTGGGATACCTCGCGCGTACCTGGCGGTTCTTCAGGCGGCTCAGCGGCAGCCGTGGCGGCTCGTCTAGCACCTGCAGCTACAGGCACCGATACCGGCGGCTCCATTCGCCAACCAGCGGCTCTATGCAACCTCACTGGCCTAAAACCCAGCTACGGTCGCATTTCGCGCTGGGGCATGATTGCTTTCGCCTCCAGTCTCGACCAAGCCGGCCCAATGACGCAAAGCGCCGAAGATGCCGCACTCCTGTTGCAAGTCATGGCCGGTCATGACACTAAAGATTCAACATCAATCGATCATCCTGTACCTGACTATCGCGCCGGTCTTAATGACTCGCTACAGGGCTTGCGCATTGGCCTGCCCAAACAGTTTTTTGGCGAAGGTTTAAGCGCTGAGATTGCCACACTCATTGATGCCGCTATCGCGGAGCTCAAAAAGCTCGGCGCTGAATTTGTCGAAGTCGATCTGCCCAATAGCGGTCTATCGGTGCCTGCGTATTACGTCATTGCACCTGCCGAATGCTCATCAAACTTGTCACGCTTTGATGGCGTGCGCTTTGGCCATCGCTGCGAAAACCCCACTGACCTTGAAGATCTCTACAAGCGTTCGCGCGCTGAAGGCTTTGGCGAGGAAGTACGCCGCCGCGTGATGATCGGCACATACGCCCTCTCCGCTGGCTATTACGACGCTTACTATTTGCAGGCTCAGCGTGTGCGCCGCTTAATTAAGCAAGATTTCGATCAAGCCTTTACACAGTGCGACGTGATTTTAGGCCCTACCTCGCCTGAAACAGCGTTTGCTTTGGGCGCGAAAAAAACCGATCCGGTATCGATGTATTTGCAAGACATCTACACCATCGCCACTAACTTGGCCGGCTTGCCCGGCATGAGCATTCCTGCTGGCTTTAGTGACGGCTTGCCGGTCGGCCTGCAGCTCATCGGCCCATATTGGAGTGAAGCTAAGCTGCTCAATGTTGCGCATCGTTATCAGGGCGTGACTGATTGGCACACACGCTTACCCGCGGCATTTGCCTAAAGATTTGAAGGATAAAACACGATGACTTGGGAAGTTGTGATTGGTCTGGAAGTACACGTTCAGCTCAACACCGAATCGAAAATTTTCTCCGGCAGCGCCACCAGCTTTGGTGCCGAGCCGAATGAACACGCCAGCCTTATTGATCTCGGCATGCCCGGTGTACTGCCGGTACTTAACGAAGGCGTGGTGCGACGCGCCATTTGCTTTGGCCTTGGCATTGACGCCGAAATCGGGCAACGCTCGGTATTTGCGCGCAAAAACTATTTCTATCCCGATCTGCCTAAGGGCTATCAAATCTCACAGATGGATCACCCCATCGTCGGTAAAGGTCATATCGACATCACGCTCGATGACGGCACAGTAAAGCGCATCGGCATCACCCGTGCGCATTTGGAAGAAGACGCCGGCAAGTCATTGCATGAAAACTTCTCGGGCATGACCGGCATTGATCTCAACCGCGCCGGCACGCCGCTGCTAGAGATTGTTTCTGAGCCAGATATGCGCTCGGCAAAAGAGGCTGTGGCCTATGCCAAAGCCATTCATGCCTTAATTCGCTACCTCGACATTTCTGACGGCAATATGGCCGAAGGCTCCATGCGCTGTGATTGCAACGTCTCTATTCGCCGCCCCGGTCAGCCCTTCGGCACGCGCCGCGAAATCAAAAACGTGAACTCGTTTAAGTTTATTGAGAAAGCCATTGAGAGCGAAATCAATTGGCAAATCGATGAGCTCGAGTCTGGTCGCAGCATTCATCAGGCCACCGTGCTTTACGACGTGGCCCGAAATGAAACACGCGCCATGCGCAGCAAAGAAGAAGCCAATGATTACCGCTACTTCCCCGACCCTGACTTGCTGCCAGTGGTCATCGACGACGCCACTCTGGCGGCCATTCGTGCCAATTTGCCCGAACTGCCTGCAGCTAAGCGCGCGCGCTTTGAGGCAGAAATGGGTTTGTCGGCTTACGACGCTCACGTGCTCACCGCCAGCCGTGACTTAGCCGACTACTTTGAAGCCACCGTGACCACAGCTGGCGGCGTGGCTGCAGCAAAACCTGCTGCGAACTGGGTTAGCGGCGAACTCTTGGCCGCACTCAATAAAGCCGAACTCGACATTACCCAATCACCGATCACACCCGCTCAACTCGGCGGCCTGCTGCTGCGCATCAGCGACAACACCATTTCTGGCAAAATTGCTAAGCAGGTATTTGCGTCGCTATTTGCGGGTGATGGCGTGAGTGCCGACGAAATCATCGAGCGTGATGGCCTTAAACAAGAAACCGACACTGGCGCTATCGAAGCCTTAATCACGCAAATCATTGCCGACAATTCCGCGCAAGTAGAGCAATACCGCGCCAGCGACGAAAACAAGCAAGCCAAACTGTTTGGCTTCTTCGTCGGTCAAGCCATGAAAGCATCGCGTGGCAAAGCCAACCCCGCTGTGCTCAATGAGCTGCTCAAACGTAAGCTGCACGAGACATGACATCGCCCTGGTTTCATCTCGAGCAAGGTAGCGGCAGGCCACTAGTGCTACTGCACGGCATTGGTATGAGCCATGCGGCCTGGCAGCCGGTCATGCACTTGCTTGCCCGTGAGCGCCGAGTGATTGCAGTGGATATTGCTGGCTTCGGTCAAACTCCGGCACTAACCGGCCCGGTGAGCGAAAGTGCCTTGGTCGATGGCCTGAAGCAGACGTTGCTCAGCCTAGGCATCGATGAACCGGTCGATATTGTCGGTAACTCCATGGGCGGTTGGCTCGCACTATCGGCAGCAACTCATGGCCTAGCACGAAGTGTGGTGGCCATCTCACCCGCGGGCCTAGCTCGCGCAGACAAAACACCGCGCCATATTCGCCCCATATTTGACTCCGCTCGACTAATGGCTAGGCGCCTACCAAAACTGTCTGAGCGCTTGCTAAGATTTGGCGCAATACGCAGTACATTTTTAGCCCTACCCATGTCAATTCGTGGCTATAAAATTCCAGCAGATGCAGCCGTGCGCTCGCTGCAGGATTTTGCTCATGCACCAGGTTTTGATGCCACATATGACGCGATAGATTTAGTCCAAGGCATAAATGAACTCACCATCCCAGTCACCGTAGCCTTTGGCCGCTTGGACTTCTTGCTCACGAGTGCGCTACAGCGGCGCGAGGCTTTACCCTCACACGCAATTTGGCTCAAGCCATGGAGCTGGGGCCATGTCCCTATGTGGGATGACCCTGAGGGCGTAGCGAGGTTAATTCTGGCTAGTAATTAAACGCTCAACACAACAAAAAGCCCGCATCGCGGGCCTTTTGTTATCCAATGATGCTCAGGCTAGTGAGCAACTGCTGAGCCTGAGCCGCGTGGAATCCGAACACTTTCCACTAGATCTTGGATCTCTTGTGGAGGTGCGGCGGTTACACTCGACACGGCATAGGCTACGGCAAAGTTAATCAACGCACCAATCACGCCAAAGCCCGATGGCGAAATGCCAAAGAACCAACCATCCAAAGTATCTGGGAACATATTCGTACCCGGCACAAAGAACCAACCCTTAAATAGGAATATGTAAAGCACAGTGCTGATTAGACCTGCCAACATGCCGGCAATAGCACCCTCTTTGTTCATGCGCTTACTGAAAATACCCATCATAAGCACAGGGAACAATGAGGCCGCCGCCAAGCCGAAGGCTAATGCCACCACCTCCGCAGCAAAACCAGGTGGATTAAGCCCTAAATAGCCTGCCACAACGATGGCACCAATCATGCTGATTCGACTAGCGCGTAGCTCACTCTTATCGCTGATCTTTGGCATAAACACGCCTTTTAACAAATCATGCGAAATGGCCGAGGAGATTGCTAGTAACAAGCCTGCAGCTGTCGACAATGCCGCTGCCAAACCACCCGCTGCGACCAACGCGATTACCCAACCTGGCAACTTGGCAATCTCGGGGTTAGCCAACACCATGATGTCTTTATCAATGGTGACTTCGCTACCCTTCCAACCGGCGGCTTCTGCTTTGGCGGCAAACTCAGGGTTTTTGTCGTTGTAATACTGCACACGACCATCGCCATTTTTGTCTTCAAAGCTGAGTAAGCCCGTTTTCTCCCATGACTTCATCCAATCTGGGCGCTCTTCCAACACCATATTGCCGGTTGGGCTACCCACTTCACCGGGCTGAATGGTTTTCGCCAAGTTATAGATTGCCATGGCACCAACCGCTGGGGCTGTGGTGTAGAGAAGCGCAATGAAAATCAATGCCCATCCAGCCGAACGACGTGCATCACGCACCTTAGGTACCGTGAAAAAGCGCACAATGACGTGAGGCAGACCGGCAGTACCAATCATCAGTGACATGGTCAGCAGAAAAACGTTAAGCGTAGTCGCTGAGCCCAGCCCGGTGTATTGCGCAAAACCTAGGTCTTGAACAATATTATCAACGGCCTGCAGCAAGTACACATTGTCACTGCCTTGCAAAGTGGCACCTAAACCAATTTGCGGAATGGCCCAACCGGTGAGTTGTAAAGAAATAAATATAGCCGGAACGGTATAAGCAAAAATCAGCACCACGTATTGCGCAATTTGCGTGTAAGTAATTCCCTTCATGCCACCGAGCACTGAGTAGCTAAATACCACCGCCATACCGATATAAAGCCCTGTTTCAATGTCGACTTCGAGGAACCGCGAGAAGGCAACACCAGCGCCACGCATTTGGCCAATCACATAGGTTAATGAGATTACCAATAAGCACACTACTGCAACGATGCGTGCTGCTTGCGAGTAAAAGCGATCACCGATGAACATAGGCACAGTGAACTTGCCGAACTTGCGCAAGTACGGAGCAAGCAGCAAGGCCATCAATACATAACCACCCGTCCATCCCATCAGATAGGCTGAGCCGCTATAGCCCGAGAACGAGATGATACCGGCCATTGAAATGAACGATGCTGCGCTCATCCAGTCCGCTGCTGTTGCCATGCCGTTGGCTATAGGGTGAATGCCGCCGCCAGCAACATAATATTCGCTGGTTGAGCCTGCACGCGCCCAAATAGCGATACCAAAATAGAGCGCAAACGAGGCGCCCACCATTAAATAAATCCAGGTTTGAGTATCCATGAGTGAGCTCCGGATTAGTCTTCGTGAACGTCGTATTTACGATCGAGCGCGTTCATTTTTGCCGCATAGACAAAAATCAGAATCACGAAGGTAAAAATCGAGCCTTGCTGGGCGAACCAAAAGCCCAACTTGAAACCACCGAGGTGAATTTGATTTAGGGCATCAACAAACAAAATGCCAAAACCAAACGACACCACGAACCACACCACAAGCAAACTAAGTAGGAGCCTTAGGTTGGCTTGCCAATAGGCTTGCGCCTGTGAGTTATTGGAACTCGCCATTTGTTTTCTCCAGTACGAAAAGGCAAAACTGCCTAAATCCGACTGTAACCATCCGTCCTGATTCGGGAATCAGGACTTTGGTCGTAAGAAAACAAATGGCGGAGCGAGATTTAGCGGCGGCGACTGCCTGCGTGTGATGAGCCACCGGCTGTGCGAGGCTTACGTGGTGCGGGTTGAGCACCAGAGGCGCCATGTACAACATTCACTTTGGGTATTTCAGCGAGTAGCTCAGCAGGCGGGTAAAGACACTCCAACTTTCGTCCAATAGCGGCCTCAAGCTCGGGAATTAAGTGGCCATCATCTTCGCAAGCAAAACTAATGCTAGTGCCGCTGGCGCCGGCACGTCCGGTACGTCCAATGCGATGCACATAATCATCGGGCTGCTCAGGCAAGGTGAAATTCACTACATGACTGACACCATCGATATGAATGCCACGGCCTGCCACATCAGTAGCGACTAGCACTTTGATTTTGCCTTCGCGGAAATTCTCTAGCGTTTTCACACGCTTTTCCTGAGGCACATCGCCAGATAGCAAGGCACAGGAAATATCATGCGCTTTCAACACATCTGTTAAGCGGCGAGTTTGATCACGACGATTGGCAAAGACCATGACGCGATCGAGCGACTGCGTGGTGATGAGGTTGTAGAGCAGCGCTACCTTTTCATCAGCCGTGACGATATAAACCTTTTGCTCGATATTCGCGGTTGCTACAGACTCAGGCTCTATCTCCACGGTGACTGGATAGAATGTCCACTGTGCCGCAAGATTCAGCACATCTTTGGTAAAAGTTGCCGAAAACATTAGCGTTTGGCGATGTGATTTCGCTGGCGTTAGGCGAACAATACGCTTCACATCTGGGATAAACCCCATGTCGAGCATGCGGTCAGCCTCGTCGATCACGAGCAGTTCAACTTGATCGAGGAATAGCTCCTGCTTATTAGCGAAATCAATTAGGCGCCCAGGGGTCGCCACAACGATATCGACGGGAGCACTACTTAGTTGCCGGCGTTGCTTCTCGTAGTCCATGCCGCCAACGAGTGTTATCACATTGAGGTTAGCGTACTTACCCAAGTCTTCGGCATCGCGAGCAATCTGCAATGCCAGCTCACGGGTTGGCGCTAATATCAAAGCTCGTGGCTCACCTAAGCAACGCTCAGAGCTAGGAGGGTTTTTCAAGAAGTCTGCAATAACCGTCAACAAAAATGCTGCGGTCTTACCTGTGCCAGTTTGTGCGCGACCGATAGCATCGTGGCCTGCTAATGTGAAGCGCAACACACGGCCTTGAATTGGTGTGCATTGAGAAAAACCAAGATCATCCACCGCGCGCAATATTTCACGCGGCAATGGTAGATCACGAAATAACACGGGAATTGCGTCGGAGGCAGAGTCCGGCGCTGCTATAGCAGCAGCCGCACTCGCTTGTACTGCGGTTATGTCATTTGTCATGCTCAGATCATCTGCACGTCATCTGCCTGCAAGCCCTTGTCACCGCGCTTAAGGTAGAAATCAACGCGCTGACCTTCACGCAATGTGCGATGGCCTTCGCCACGAATCGCGCGGTAATGCACAAATATATCTTCGCCCATATCGCGAGTAATAAAGCCGAAGCCTTTATTAGCGTTAAACCACTTCACTTCACCTTGCTCGCGTGGGCCTTTCACACGAATGGTGCGAGCCGGCAAACTCAGCGCAAGTAAAATCAAAGCTGGTAAAGCAAATAATATGATTGACGGTAATAAGCTCATCAGTGGCGCATTGCCAGCAGCCATGCTGAAAATAGCAACGGCAGCAGAGCCTGTGGCCATAATGCTTAATGAGAGACGAACAGTACGGCAGCGCTTTAAATTACGCGCACACCAGAAAAACAAAGGAGCCATACCAATATCGATGGTGCCCAAGAGACGGACAGCAAATTCGGCATTCGCGGCAGGTTCAACAAAGGCTAGCGGGAATAGTTTTAGCCAAAGACTTGGCAGAACAAGCATGAAAAGGCCATTGAGGGCGAAACCCAGACCTAAAGCAGAATAAATCAATGCAACAGTTTGTTTGCTACGCATAACGGGTACTCTCGACGCGGCTATCACCTGGTTGGGCATCGGGCCAACACGGTACCAATACCAAAGCCGAGCACGTCAGGAAATATTACCCGGCTCCCGATGCAGTAACTAAAGAAAAGTCTAAACGGCGGGGAATAATAAAAAAACCCGCACTTGATATGATTGCGGGCCCGAAGGCCCGCTCTCACAAACAGTATCAGTCTAGCGGTAAAACGTCTTCGGCTTGGAAGCCTTTTTGACCTTTAACTACGCTGAATTCAACTTTTTGGCCATCACGCAATGAACGGTGACCATCGCCACGGATAGCGCGGAAGTGAACAAACACGTCCTCACCAGCCTGACGTTGAATAAAACCAAAACCTTTGGCATCGTTGAACCATTTCACGGTGCCTTCTTCACGTTGCGACATAATCAACCTCAAATAACGCTGTATCGGATGGCCGTGGTGCTGCCATCAAACCTTGGCGCATATGGGTAAACAAAGCGTTACGAGGTGATGATGCCCACGGGCTAACTGATTAGACACGTATTGCACCCACATAGCAACAAGCAAGTATGATTTCTTTTGTCAAGATGATGCTTTATCGAAACTAGCTGAGTGCGATATTGATTAGTCGATCCAGTAACAATCCGCCAAATACACCTAGCAAATAAACAATCGAGAAACCGAATGTCCTCATCGCCTGCCCTTCTTTATCGTGATAACGCAGACGCCAGGCCTCCCGCATAAAACCCAGCCCGAAAACAACAGCCATCATTAGATACAGTGGCCCCATCATGCCAATGAAATAAGGCAGCAAGCTCACCAATAAGAGAAGGATGGTGTAGTACCAAACTAACGATTTAGTCAGTTCGATGCCATGCGTCACCGGCAACATTGGAATGCCCGCATTGGCATATTCGTCACGACGATGAATGGCCAGAGCCCAAAAATGTGGCGGAGTCCAAACAAAGATCAACAACACTAATAGCCATGCTTCGGCTGACATCTGCCCAGTAACCGCAGCCCAGCCTAATAGCGGTGGCAGTGCGCCAGACAAACCACCAATAACAATATTTTGTGGCGACGCATGCTTTAAATAGCGCGTATAGATGCCGGCATAGCCAACCATGCCGAGCGCAGTTAGCCATGCAGTTAGTGGGTTAACCCACACGGTCAGCAAAACCATCGATGCAGCAGCCAAAAATCCGGCCCAGGTTAAGGCCATTGCGGCACTGACACGCCCTTTCACCAAGGGGCGACTCTGCGTGCGCGCCATCACGGCATCGTATTGTTGGTCGGCAAATTGATTAATCACGGCAGCAGAAGCCATGCCCGCCCAAAGGCCAACAATTGCTGCTGTATATTGCCAAACGCTCAGCCACTCATGCGGCGCTAGCACCATGCCAACGACTGCAGTAACCATCAACATGGCGACCACGCGAGGCTTAGTTAATGCCCAAAAGTCGCGCCAGCTTGGGCGCTCTATCATTTCGGCGATATGCGTTGTCATGAGTAGCCTCCTAGTCGCTTTTCACGGTGAATGGCATAGGCTAATGCCACCAATAATTGCAGCAGTATTGCTGCCCAAACGTTGTGCGCCACCGCGTTCCAAAGCGGTAGGCCAGCCACCACATTTGCTATGCCCAAACAAACTTGAACAAATAGCCCAGCTCCGAGCATCAGCGCAAAATAACGGTAACGCGTGGCGTGTGTGCGACGTACGAGCAAGACTATCAGGCCGATGAAGAATGCAGTGATCGCGATAGCGCCGATCCGATGAGTCGCATGAATGGTAATTTTTTCGGCAGGGCCTAGGTGCGGCGCAAACTCATACGACTGATCATCACTATGAAACAGCTTAAAAGCTTCCGCTGGTGACCAAGCCTGCTGCCAACCCGTTTGGCAGATGGGCAGCTTGGTACAAACGGTGGCGGCATAATTTGACGCCGTCCACCCGCCTAAGGCGATTTGGCAGACAAGCAACGCAATCGCTACGCCCACCCACGTACCCAGCCGTGATGCGCCTCGGTCGCCCGTAGGTGGAAATGCACCGCGCACTCGTAACAGCAGCCAAAACAAGCCCGTTAATGTTGAAAAACCTAACAGTAAATGCGCTGTGACTACGGGCGGATACAGCTTCTCTGTGACCGTAAGCGCGCCAAAAGCACCTTGCACGCAAACCAAAAATAACAGTGCTAGAGCGTGCCGCCAGGGCATCGCATCTTCTTCTCGACGACGCCAGCAATACGCCGCCAGCAACAAAATAACGAGACCAATACTGCTAGCAAAATACCGATGAATCGTTTCCGGCCATGCCTTTGCCGGCTCCACCACGCTGCCCGGATAAAGTGCTGCAGCTCGCGCCAAGCTTTCTGGCGTTGATGGCACCGTTAAATGGCCATAGCAGGTTGGCCAATCAGGACAGCCTAATCCTGCATCACGCAAGCGAGTCCACGCGCCAAGCATAATGACGATGAGCGTGAGCACTACAGCAAATTGTACGCCGCGATATAGGCGTGGGTAGCGGACCTTAGCCAATTCGGGAAGCCTTTAAGAGTTTAGATAGATCATCGAGCAACTCCTGCGCGCGCAAAATAGCCGGCGCCTCCTCATCTGGGATGGCGTAGCGCAACATCATCCAACCCATAGGATCCATGATGTACCATTTGTCGTGCATTAGTGTTGATCCACTCACATTTGGTGTTACCCACTGCACAAAATCAGCGTTGCTTAGCGACTCCGGCAACCAGTCCGGTAAGGCTATTTGGCCTTCAGCAGCAACTAGCAAAATACCCATTCGGTCGCGTTCACGACCTATGCTTTCATGCATTCTAGGCAATGCCTGAATGCTCTGCTGACAAGCGGCATTGCAGCTTTCAGGCAGGACATACACCACCCACCAGCGCGCATCGAGTGCAGGCGCATTAGCATTTCTGGTCTGCCAGCCATAAGTTGAACTGGCCAATGGCGGATTGATTAGTTCGCCTTTATTGGTCTGGCCACCATGAAACCAACTACCATCATAGGCGAGCTGCCCGACAATGATTGGCACAATAAATGTCGCCAGAAAACCCAGCAGCAACCACCGATTTCGCCTCGCCACTGACTTCTTTTGCTTACTCATACGCGTCTTAATCCTTTGCGCCAAAAGGCATACCAACAGCCGCACCACGCCAATGCTAATGCCAACCATTGAAAGGCATACGCTCGATGGCGCTCTGGTCCAAATTGCTGATTTTCGGTCGGCGACCAATCGCGCACATACGCTCCAGGCACAGAGGCATCAAGCCTGAGCACCCATGGCACAATCTTCATCTGCCAACGTGCCGCCCATGCCTCAGGCTCAATGCGCCCTACACGCCAGACATTATTAAAAAACTCAGGACCACCCAAAGTAATAAATGCCGATGGCTGGTGCACGACACCGAAGATTTCACCATTGCTTGGTAGATTTGTAGGCAATGCTGGCCCGCCATTGCGATCGCTCGGCACCCAGCCTAAATTGACAAACACCGAGGACTGACTCGCTTCAGGCTTAAATAGCACTAATAGCTCAACACCAGCGCGACTTGCCCGCGGCTGATTATCTAAGGCAATTTTATACTCAGGCAAAAAGCGCCCAACAATGCGCACAGGCTGATTCACCATGGCATCTAATGGGACCTTCGTTTGTGACCAAGCAAGCTCTGTAGATTGGCTGCCATGTTCATGTTGCGCTAACCACGCGGCTTTCTCTTCGCCGCGTTGATACTGCCAAAATGCTAACGACAGAAGGATGCCTGCAACGCTGACGAGCAAGGCCCAAGCCCAATACGATGGTGATTGCGGAACCTCAGCTACAGACAAAATCTGAAGTCCTCGTATACTGCAATTTCTATAACGTGGAGTAGATTCATGCTGACCAAAATCATCCTTCTTATCGCCTTGGGCTTAGTCGTTTGGCAGCTCGGTTTGGCGCTACGCGCACTCTCTCGTGGCCAACCTAGCGACCCCAAACGCTTACTAGAGGCACTGAAACGCCGCGTTATACTGTCAATTATTATTGTCGCTGCATTATTTCTACTTGGTAGCTTGGGCTACATCACACCGCATGCCTTATAAGCACTGGCGCCTCGTTTCATGCGAGGCGCCAAGCCTGCCGCTACAACCAATACACCACAACGAATAGGAACAACCAGACCACGTCAACGAAGTGCCAATACCAAGCTGTGGCCTCAAAGGCAAAATGGTTGTCTGGAGTCAAATGCCCTTTAATTGAGCGTATAGTCATTACGGTGAGCATGATGGCGCCGATCGTCACATGAAAGCCGTGAAAGCCTGTGAGCATATAGAAGGTCGAGCCATAAATACCCGACTTCATCGTAAGCCCTAACTCTGTATAGGCATGATGATATTCATAGACCTGACACGCTAAAAAGATCACACCAAGCGCTGCTGTAATGGCGAGAAAGCCAACCTGACGTGCGCGATTGCCTGCCAGTAGCGCGTGATGCGCAACGGTTAGCGTTACGGAGGAGGTAAGTAGAATTACTGTGTTTAAAAACGGCAATCCCCACGGCCCCATGGCTGTCGTAGTTTCACCACTAGGCATAGTTACTAGAGGCCATAGCGCCTGAAATTGAGGCCACAGTACTTCGTGCGTCATCTCGCCTTTGCCTTCACCTGCTAACCACGGCACGCTGAGTTCGCGGGTATAATATAGAGCACCAAAAAAAGCCGCGAAAAACATAATTTCAGAGAAAATAAACCAAGTCATGCCTTGGCGATATGAGCGATCCATCTGCAATGAGTTTTGATTGCCCAAGCTTTCCCGCACAGTATCGCGAAACCAGTAATACATCATGCCAAATACGCCCAATAAACCGAGCGGGAATAAGAAGTCTAAGGTGCCTTCGTTGGCGACTAGGCCTGAGCCACTTTTACTTTGAATTAAGTTGCCTGCGCCAATTACCAAAATAAACAGAACGAATGACCCAACAATTGGCCAAGGGCTGCTAGCCGGCACAAAGTATTGCTCCGGCTTTTGTCCGGCGGGAGTCGCTTGTGGTGATGCACTCATGTGTCGCTCCTTTACTCGTACCTAATAGGGGTAATGCCGCTTAATTTATTCTTATAAAACTTTGTCTGGATGACGATAAAAGCGATATGCCAAGGTGATGGTTTTCACGCTTTTGGGTAAGTCTGGGTCAATGTAGAACACCACAGGCATATCTAAAGTTTGCCCTGCAGCTAAGGTTTGTTCACGGAAGCAAAAACATTCTGTTTTCTTCAAATGACTGGCACCCAAAGCCGGCGATATTGACGGTATAGCGCGGCCAGTTACGGCGGTTCCGGCATTGTTGACAACATCGAAGCTAACTTTATTTATCTGGCCCGGATGCACCTCAACGGCATTTTTCTCACTCTTAAACTGCCACGGTAGGCCAGCATCGACAGACGTTAAGAACTCAACCGTGATGGTGCGATTTAAGTCGACCTCTTGGCTTGCTACCGCTGCCGTTGCATTGGGCTTGCCATTGAGCCCGGTCAGCTCACAAAACGCGTCATACAGTGGCGGCATAAGAAACACCGCAAACGCGAACATGCCCACCACACTCAACAGCAGCATGCGCAACTGTCTTTTTTGGTGGCTGGGCATAGTCATTTTCGTGCTCGCTTATCTAGTGCTTACTTAATAGTCGGTGGCGTTGAGAAGGTGTGGTAGGGCGCGGGACTTGGTACTTCCCACTCCAGGCCATCCTGCGCTTCCCATGGGTTCGCACTAGCTTTAGGTTGGCGCTTGATGGTTAACAGCACGGCAATAAAGAACAGCTGGCTTGCACCAAACCAGAAGCCGCCGATAGAGATCCAGAAGTTCAAATCGGCAAACTGCATGGAGTAGTCGGCATAACGACGTGGCATGCCGGCGAGACCAACAAAGTGCATCGGGAAGAACAACAGATTTACTGACAGTAACGAGCTCCAGAAATGCAGTTTGGCTAGCGTCGTGTTGAACATATGACCGGACCATTTTGGCAACCAGTAATAAGCGCCGGCGAAAATGGCGAACAATGAGCCAGTTACCAATACGTAGTGGAAATGCGCCACAACGAAGTAGGTGTCTTGGTACTGATAATCCGCGGGGGTGATCGCCAACATCAGGCCCGAGAAGCCACCGATACTAAACAGCACGACAAAAGCCAAGGCGAATAACATTGGCACTTCAAAGGTCATCGAACCGCGCCACATGGTGGCGACCCAGTTGAACACTTTCACGCCGGTTGGTACCGAAATCAGCATGGTCATATACATATAGAACAATGACCCTGCGAGCGGCAGGCCGGTGGTGAACATATGGTGGGCCCAAACTACGAACGACAGCAGCGCGATTGAGCCGGTGGCGTAGACCATTGAGGCGTAGCCAAACAGTGGCTTACGGGCAAAAACAGGGATGATTGCGGAGATAATGCCGAAGGACGGCAAAATCATGATGTATACCTCAGGGTGACCGAAGAACCAGAAAATATGCTGAAACAGAACAGGATCACCGCCGCCAGCTGCATTAAAGAAGCTAGTGCCAAAATGTCGATCTGTCAGCATCATGGTGACTACACCCGCCAGCACAGGCATAACAGCGATCAGCAAGAATGCAGTGATCAGCCAAGTCCAAACGAACATCGGCATTTTCATCATCGTCATGCCAGGAGCGCGAAGATTGAAAATAGTCACAACCACGTTGATAGCGCCAAGAATTGATGAGATACCCATCAAATGGACAGAGAAAATGAAAAAATCGGTGCTTGCTGGGCCGTATGTAGTCGATAGTGGCGCGTAGAAAGTCCAGCCAAAATTAGGTGCGGAGCCATAGCCCAAAATGGACATAATCACCGAGCCGATGAGGATGGCGAACGCAAATGGTAGCAGCCAAAATGAGAAGTTATTTAGTCGTGGCAGCGCCATATCTGGCGCACCAATCATCATTGGCACCATCCAGTTTGCGAAGCCGGTAAACGCCGGCATGATTGCACCAAACACCATTAGCAAACCGTGCACAGTAGTCATCTGATTAAAGAAATCAGGCTGTACCAGCTGCATGCCGGGATACATTAATTCCGCCCGTATAACCATTGCCGCCAGACCGCCGCAAAGCAGCATCAGGAAGGCAAACACCAGATACATAGTGCCGATATCTTTATGGTTAGTCGTGGTAAACATACGCAGCAAGAATGGCTTCAACTGAGGGTGATGCGCATCAGCGGCGTGCGTCATGGATGCTTGATTCGTACTCATTTCGCAAACTCCGAGGGCTGAATTAGGTCGCAAGTGTCATTACCCCAAGCGGTGCGCTCAGATGTAGTACCGGCAGCTACCTCGCGAGCTGTAAGTAAGCCACCCCATGCTGGCATAGCATTTTTACCGTGCAGAACTATATTTATATGGTCTTGAATGTGCGCCTTTTCAGTAGCCATTTTGCTGCCTTTCAAAGCAGGAAACATTGGCGGCAGGCCGGAACCATTAGCCTGATGACAG
>CAXIBK010000005.1:0-31248 GCA_964022225.1 uncultured Paraperlucidibaca sp. | reverse complement strand
TGCCTATGTCCATGGGCTTGTTGAAAGCTGAAATGATGGGCACAGCAAACTGGTCATTCACCATGTATCCAGGCCTATCGTTAGGCTGCATGAACACCATCATGTTGCACGGCGATGAGCAACAAAAATCCACCTTTATGCCAGCATTGGTCGAAGGCCGTTGGTTGGGTACCATGTGCTTAACTGAGCCACAATGCGGCACCGACTTGGGTCAAGTAAAAACCAAGGCTGAGCTTCAGGCCGATGGCAGCTATAAGCTGTCTGGTACGAAAATTTTCATCTCAGCTGGCGATCACGATCTTTGCGAAAACATTGTGCACATCGTGCTGGCGCGTCTGCCTGATGCACCAGCCGGCACACGTAGGATTTCCTTGTTCATCGTGCCTAAGTTCAATGTCGATGCCGACGGCAATGTTGGCGAACGCAACCCCGTCAATGTAGGCTCCATCGAGCACAAAATGGGTATCCGCGCTTCGGCTACCTGCGTACTGAATTTCGACGGTGCTACTGGTTATTTGATTGGCCCGCCAAACAAAGGCCTAGAGTGCATGTTCACATTCATGAACACCGCTCGTATCGGCACCGCTGTTCAAGGTGTTGCCCACGCAGAGCAATCATTCCAAGGTGCGTTACCTTACGCCAAAGAGCGCCGATCGATGCGCGCACTCACTGGCAAAAAAGAGCCCGATCAAGTAGCTGACTCTCTAATCCACCACGCCGATGTCCGTCGTATGCTGCTAACGCAAAAAGCGATTGCAGAAGGCGGCCGCGCAATGATTTATTTCGCCGCTCAGCTCGCTGACAATATGGCGGTTGGCATTACCAACGGCGACAAAGAAACTTACGACTTCTGGGATGACAAACTCGGTTTCTACACCCCCATTCTTAAAGGTGTATTAACTGAGTTAGGCCTAGAAGCGGCCAACCTTGGCATGCAAGTGTTTGGTGGCCACGGCTACATCAAAGAGCACGGCATGGAGCAATACGCTCGTGATGCGCGTATTTCCACGCTATATGAAGGCACGACTGGCATTCAGGCACTCGACCTTTTAGGCCGTAAAGTGCTCATTGGCTCACGTGGCAAAGTGGTTCGTGAGTTTACCGGTGATATTGCTAAATTCTGCCGCTCCAACGTGGCAAATAGCTCCATGCGTCCATTCGTTTGGGAGCTTACGAAGATTGCTACTCAGTGGAATTACCTGACCGTACGGATCATGCTGCAAGCTCGTAAAGATCGCGACATGGTTGGTACTGCATCAAATGATTTCTTGATGTACTCGGGCTACGCCATGCTGGCTTACTTCTGGGCAAAAATGGCTGCCGTGGCTTTCGACAAATTAGAAAATGGCGGTGCTGAAGAGCCTGCATTCTATGAGGCAAAAATCCAAACGGCCGAGTTCTATTTTGACCGTATTCTACCTCGCGCCAAGAGCCATGCTGAAGGTATGCTCAAGCCAACATCTTCAATTATGAATATGAAGGCGGATCACTTTAACTTTAGTTAAGTTACTGAGCGTTTGAATAAAAGGGGCTATGCCATAGGTATAGCCCCTTTTTTGTTTTATGGCCTAGCAAATCCAATTTGCAGTGCTAGCATGAAGCCTCGAGGAGAGCCTTCATGACGGTTACTAGCACCCATACACTAACACGCGTTTTGTTGTTCATCGGCCTAGCGGCTTTAGGCTACCTAAGCTATTCCGTACTCAGTCCATTTTTTATTCCAATGGCATGGGCAGCTATTTTAGTATTTGTTACTTGGCCTGTTTATCGGCGAATCTATAGTCTCGTTGGCAAACGTCCAAACATTGCTGCTGGCATCATGACCTTGCTACTGACCTTGCTGCTCATAGGTCCATTGGCATGGCTTGTGCTACTTCTACAAACTGAAATTCGAAATATTTATGCCCATATTGGAGAGTTACTATCTCAAAATCAGCTGCCAGTTTCCCCTAGGCTAGCCGACTTTGCCCCATGGATTTATGACGAATTGCAACGTTGGTGGGCCCAGACTCATACCGACCCTCAAGCCGCCAAAGATAGTATCCGTAGTATCGCCAGTCTCGGCATTCCGCAAGCCAAAATACTTGCTGGCGGCATTAGCCGAAACTTAATCAAACTGGCCATCACCGTGTTTACCGCATTCTTCTTTTATCGCGATGGCCTGGCGCTAATGCATCAAATTCGAAAAGCATTGGCTCTCATTACGCCGGGACATGGCGAGCGTTATATGAAGGCTGCTGGGGATATGACCCGTGCCGTTGTATTTGGCATTGTTTTAACAGCATTAGCGCAGGCCACATTGGCTGGAGCAGGCTATGCCGTAGCTGGTGCACCAAACCCCATATTTCTCGCCGTAGTGACCTTCCTAATCGCGCTTATACCTTTCGGCACTCCATTTGCCTGGGGAGCAGTCTCACTTTGGCTTTTAGCTAGCGGCGACACACTCGGTGCTGTTGGCCTCGCTATTTGGGGAGGGCTTGTTGTTAGCTCGGTCGACAATATCATTCGCCCCTTAGTTATCTCTACGGCAACCAAAGTCTCGTTCTTGTTAATTATGTTTGGCGTACTTGGTGGACTAACTGCATTTGGCATGATTGGCCTGTTTCTCGGTCCTGTCATTCTGGCTGTGATGTTAGCCATTTGGAAAGAATGGCTTGAGCAACCAATGGGCGTAGAGTCAGATGGTCAGCTATAGCGCCATCAGGTCAAAAACCGCTTTCCTATGCTTGAGTCGTTTGATCAAGGCAAAATCGGCAGCGGCCTCCGGGTAGTGCAGGGCGGTCATTGCTAGCCACTGCTTATATCTACCGACTATGCCAAGTTCATTTCCGCTCATCTCTGCCAGAAATTTAAGTTGAGCCTGCTTTATGTCGGCCCAACCTAACGGCTCGCAACCATTAACTATTTCGTCAACCAGCCCAGGCTGACTTACAGCGGCCCGCCCTATCATTAATGTATTGCAGCCGGTTATTTGCTGGCATAGCTCAGCAGTCGCCTTACTGTGCACATCACCATTAGCAATGATGGTCATACCACTCGCATAACGACGCGCATCAGCAATGGCATGCCAATGCACAGGAGGACGATAGCCTTGTGCTTTAGTTCTGGCGTGGATGGTTAGCCACGAGCTTCCTGCTTCGGAAATTGCTGCAACGTTTTCTGCCAACTCGCTTGCGTCATCTGTGCCCAAGCGTATCTTCGCACTAATCGGTACTTCTGATGGCACCGCACTGCGCACAGCCGACACGATCTTATGTATCAATATTGGTTCTTTCAGTAGCGCCGCACCGCCGCGATGCTTATTGACTGTTTTAGCTGGACAGCCAAAATTGATATCTATTGCCAATGCGCCAAGCGATGCTGCCCTAGCCGCATTTTCTGCCATTGCCACCGGATCGCTACCTAGTAATTGCAAGTGAACAGGCGTGCCATTAGCAGTTTTGCTTGCGGTTTCCAGCTCAGGCATATGTCTGAGGAAAACACTTGAAGGGAGTAGTTGCTGAGTTATTCGTAAAAACTCAGTAACGCACCACGCATATGAGCTGAGCTCTGTTAGCGTTCGACGCATATCAAAATCGGTCAAACCCTCCATCGGCGCCAAAACCAACTTTACCTGTTCCACGTGAAACACCCCGGTGGCCTTTTGGCGTTTTATTAAAACTTATTGCGCCAAAAGGCTGCGGCCCTTATACGTCGAGGTTGGTCACTAACAGTGCGTTAGTTTCAATAAACTCACGACGCGGCTCAACGTTATCACCCATAAGTGTTGTAAACATTTGATCCGCACCAATGGCATCCTCAATTTTCACCTGAAGCATCCGGCGTGACTCAGGATCCATCGTTGTTTCCCAAAGCTGGTCGGGATTCATTTCGCCCAAGCCCTTATAGCGCTGCACACCGAGACCACGCTTAGATTCCTGCATGAGCCATTGATAGACCTGTTTAAACGAGTCGGCCGCGATCTCACGATCACCGCGACGAACTTGAGCACCAGAAACCATTAAGCCATCTAGCGCATCGGCAAGTGATGAAATTTGACGATATTCAGGAGAAGCAAAGAACTCGGCGCCTAATCGATAGGTATACGGTACGCCATGGGCTATTAAGTCAATTTGCACAAAATAGTTTTGGGTTTCGCTATCAAGCACAGCCTCAACTAAATAACGCTGACTGGGATCTGCGGCGTCATTAACCGCCTTTTGTAATTTTGCAGCCCACTCAACAACAACAGCTTGGTCTGATAGCTTGTCAGTAGCCAACGTAGCCAACGTTAAAAACTGCTCGAGCATAACCTCGGGATAACGACGACTTAAGCGCTTTAGTAAGTTAATGAAGTTACGATAACCGTTAATCAAGCCTTCAAGGGCTAGGCCAGAAATAGCTGGCGAGCTTTCAGAAATACGAAGCTCAGCACCATCTAGTGCGATAGACGTTTGGTATTTCTCCATTGCGTCATCATCTTTCAGATACTGCTCTTGCTTACCCTTTTTAACCTTGTATAGCGGTGGCTGAGCAATATAAATGTATCCACGCTCAATCAACTCAGGCATTTGTCTAAAGAAGAAGGTCAACAACAACGTACGAATATGCGAACCGTCGACATCAGCATCAGTCATGATGATAATTTTGTGATAGCGAAGCTTGTCTGGGTTGTATTCATCGCGGCCAATACCGCAACCTAGCGCTGTGATCAATGTGCCAACTTCGGCTGATGACAGCATTTTATCAAATCGAGCTTTCTCTACGTTTAAAATCTTACCTTTCAACGGGAGAATAGCCTGCATTTTACGGTTACGGCCTTGTTTGGCTGACCCACCTGCCGAGTCGCCTTCCACTAAATATAACTCAGACAGGGCAGGGTCTTTCTCTTGGCAGTCCGCCAACTTACCCGGTAGGCCTGCAATATCCAGTGCACCTTTACGACGAGTCATTTCACGCGCTTTTCTGGCTGCCTCACGAGCTCGAGCCGCATCTAAAATCTTACCCACAATGATTTTGCCCGCTGATGGGTTTTCGAGGAGATATTCTTCGAATTTTTCACTCATGATGCTGGAAACAACGTTTGTTACTTCCGATGACACAAGCTTGTCTTTGGTTTGACTAGAGAACTTAGGGTCTGGCACTTTGACCGAAACTATCGCTGTTAAGCCTTCACGCATATCTTCGCCAGCAGTGTTTACTTTTTCTTTCTTAAGTAAACCTTCTTTTTCTACATAATTGTTCAGGGTACGCGTTAACGCCGTCCTAAAACCCTGAAGATGAGTGCCGCCATCGCGCTGAGGAATATTATTGGTATAACAATATACGTTTTCTTGATAGCTATCATTCCACTGCAAAGCCACCTCAACACCAATTCCATGCGGGTGTTCATCTTGAGGAACAATAAAGTGAAAGACGCTATTTAAGGGCGTCTTGTTCACGTTCAAATAGTTAACGAATGCCGCTAAGCCACCTTCATACTGAAATAACTCTTCTTGGCCAGTGCGATCATCTTTTAATGCAATTCGTACGCCCGAGTTAAGAAAGGACAATTCACGTAAGCGCTTAGCCAGAATATCGTAATGAAAGTCATGATTTTCGATGAAAATGTCAGTATCTGGCTGAAAATGTACTTCAGTGCCGCGACGCTCAGTTTTGCCAGTGATACGCATGGGCGATACTTCGACACCATCCACTAGCTCGATATGGCGATTAATAACTGCGCCAGCGGTGAACTCTAACGTATGAACTTGGCCATCGCGACGAACCGTTAAGCGCAAATATTTACTCAGCGCGTTTACGCAGCTAACGCCAACACCATGCAAACCGCCTGACACTTTGTAGCTGTTTTGATTGAACTTACCGCCGGCATGAAGACCTGTTAGCGCGATTTCTGCTGCACTACGCTTAGGTTCATGCTTATCATCCATTTTCACATTAGGAGGAATACCACGACCGTTATCTGAAACTGTGATGCCATTATCTGAATGAATTGTGACTTGAATTTCATCGCAATGACCGGCTAAAGCCTCATCGATAGAGTTATCAACTACTTCAAACACCAAGTGGTGCAGTCCCTTCCCGTCGGAAGTATCGGCGATATACATTCCAGGGCGTTGACGAACAGCCTCCAGACCCTCTAGTTGGGTAATACTGGATTCATCATAAGCTTCACTCATTCTTCTTCTCCGGTGCGAGCCTACGTTTAGGCTGGCGTAATTTGGCCCTGCTTCACGTGAAACACTTGCCGTGGCATTTGCCCACAAAAATCATCTAACTGATCAAGTTCAATTGCAGTTAGCCAAGCCTGCAAATTCATTTCTTCTATCCACTGCATCATTAGTTTGCGCGACGTCTGATCTAGCTCTGAGGCAAGATCATCAAAAAGCAAAACTGGTCGAGCTCCAGCTAAACGTAATCGCTCGACCAAGGACAGCTTAATCGCACACACGCATAGCTTTAATTGCCCACGAGACAATCGCTCCTCAGCCAAAACACCATCTGCACGAATTCGGATATCGGCACGATGGTAGCCTAGCTGCGTAAAGCCCCTTTCAGAGTCTTTTGCACGCGCCTCTTTCAATAGATCTAAAAGAGGAGAACCAATATCCCAACCTGGCTGATAGCTAATCTGAATATTAAATTCGCCCAGCAATCGAGACATGGCGGCTAGTAAAAATGGTTGCCATGAATCCATGAAGCGATTTCTCGCCGCATGGATTTGCTCACTAGCATCTGAGAGCTCAAGCTCCCATGCGAGCAATAATTCATTGGATATTTTAGCACTTTTCAGTAAAGAGTTCCTTTGCTGAAGCGCACGACTTGCTCGCGCCCATTGATCAACTAACAAGTGTTCCACGTGAAACACGCCCCAATCTAATAATTGACGGCGGGGAAGACTAGGCCCGGACAAAACATCAAGCGACTGCGGATCAAATAATTGCACAGGTAAAAGATGAGCAAGCGCAGAGAGTCGTGGGGCGCTGCTTCCATTTAAACGAGCAGACGTAGTGCCATCACTATTTTTTTGAATGCCCAGCGCATGACCAGAAGCAGTAGCAGCAAAAATAGTAGTTGAATATTGGCCGTCTTGAATAAGACGCTTTGCTTTTAACGTGCGAAAAGAACGGCCAACGCCTAGCATGTAAATCGCCTCTAAGAGAGACGTTTTACCGCTACCGTTATCGCCAACTAAAATGTTTAAGCAAGGAGATGGCTCAAGAGAAAGGGGCTGCAAGTTGCGCCAGTAGTGAACTTGCAGCCTAGAGACACTCACGCTAAGGAAGAGTCCTTACAGACGCATAGGCATAACGACATAAACAGCATTAGCTTGTTCAGGATCATTATCACGAATTAATGCAGAGCTATTGGTGTCACCCAAAATGGCTTGGGTATAAGCGCCATTAAGTGCATTCAAGACATCAAGCATATAACCAACGTTGAAGCCAATCTCTAAAGAACTACCATTGAATTCAACTTGCAATTCCTCTTCAGCTTCCTCTTGATCTGGATTGGTAGCTAAAATTTTCAGTTGCTGATCATTGATCTGCAAACGCACGCCACGGAATTTTTCATTACACAAGATTGCCGCGCGCTGCAGTGCAGACTTCAGCTCTTCGCGACCAGCGATCAATGTACGGTCACCGTTTTTAGGTAATACTCGCTCGTAATCAGGAAAGCGACCATCAATTAATTTAGATGTGAAAGTTACATTGCCGACAGTAACGCGCAAATGGTTTGAGCCTAACGTTAACGTGACCTCAGCATCTTCATCTGTGAGCAAACGAGATAGTTCTTGTACGCCCTTACGAGGAACAATAACTTGAGCCTTTTCAATTACTTGTGATGATATTTCAGCATCGCACATAGCCAAGCGATGGCCATCGGTAGCGACTAAACGAAGACGGTCTGCAGTAACCTCAAACAACATGCCATTTAGGTAATAGCGAACATCTTGCTGAGCCATCGCAAACGATGTTTTGTCAATCATCTGCTTCAAAACTCGCTGAGTTAGCGTCACTGTGTATGCTGCGTTCAGGCTTTCTTCTAAATTCGGAAAATCATTCGCCGGTAATGTCGTCAATGTAAATCGGCTCTTACCCGATTTAAGTAGCAAACGATTACCATCGACTGATAAATCAACTTGCGCCGTTGCAGGCAAGGCACGACAAATATCCAGCAACTTGCGGCATGGAACCGTAATTTTCCCATCGCGGGACTCATTTTCTAAGCTTTGCCGTGACAGCAGCTCAACCTCAAGGTCGGTACCGGTCATGGCAATTTCACCATCAGCCACCACGATTAAGACGTTCGATAGCACCTGCAAGGTTTGGCGCTTTTCAACAACGCCAGAAACTTGCTGCAAGGGTTTTAATAACTCATCACGCGACATTGAGACTTTCATGGTCATCTTCCCGAAACTTACGCCTGTAACTGGCGTAACAAAGTTGAGTAATCTTCATTCAGCTGAGCATCCGTCTGCCGCAGCTCGGCAATCCGATCGCAAGCGTGAATAACCGTGCTGTGATCCCTGCCATCGAACGCCAGGCCGATTTCAGGATAGCTATTGCCGGTAAGCTCACGCGATAGCGCCATCGCCATCTGGCGAGGCCTAGCAAACGAACGATTGCGTTTTTTTCCTTTTAGATCGCGCAATGAAATCGAAAAATATTCGGTTACAACGCGCTGAATGTTCTCGATAGTAAACTGCTTCACGCGCAGAAGCAGCAGATCTCGCAATGCTTCTTTAACTAATTCTAAAGTCACCGGCGCGCCTCTAAAACGCGCATTGGCAATCACCTTATTTAACGCACCTTCAAGCTCACGAACGTTACCCTGAACATGCTCCGCAATAAAGTGGGCAGACTCTAAAGGCACTTCAAAGCCCGCTGAATGCGCCTTTTTCAGCAAGATGGCGACTCGCGTTTCTTTATCGGGCGGATCAACCTGAATAGACAAACCCCAAGAAAAGCGGGACTTCAATCGATCATCCATTCCCGAAATATCACGCGGAACACGATCAGAAGTCATGATGATCTGACGTGAGCCTTCTAATAGAGAGTTAAAAGTGTGAAAAAACTCGTCTTGCGTGCTCTCTTTTTTCGCAAAAAATTGGATGTCATCAATCAACAATGCATCTAACGACCGATATAGGCGTTTGAAATCATTCATCATTGATCGTTGGAGGGCATTAATAAAGTCACCAACGAAGCGTTCTGATGTGATGTACATCACACGTGCATTGGGATTTCTACGTAACATTTCATTGCCCACAGCATGCATCAAGTGCGTTTTACCTAAGCCGGTAGGGCCATAGATAAACAAAGGATTGGAGTGCGATGCACCTGGGTTATCAGCCGCTTGTAAACAGCCTGCATGCGCAAGTTGAGCACCTTTACCAGAGACAAAATTATCAAAGGTAAAAAGAGAATTTAGGCTGCTTGCTGGACGCTCAATAGGTTCAATGACTGGCATCAATGGTTTTGAAAGCGCAGACGGAGAGGTTGCAGGTGTTGTTGTTCGCAGCGATTGCGACTGCTTAGGCTCTGCGTCGCCACGAGAACCAACACGAATATTGACCTGAGTGATACGTCCATCAGACATATTGGTGACGATTTCACGTATCCGCGCCATAAATTTGTCACCAATATGAGTGACAAAAAAAGTGTTAGGCGCCAATAAAAGCAAGCTTGTCGCTGACTCCTCAACCTGTAAAGGTCGTATCCACATCTGAAAAAGATTAGGCGGGTACTCTTCTTGTAAGCGCTGCAGAGCACTTTCCCACACTGAATCGGTCATACCATCTATCCACAGAGCAAAACGAGATTCTAACTAGCTTAGCAGGCAATGCAAAAGATTTTATCCACAAGATTTAAGACCATGTAGATAAGTTAGCGTATAACTACGGTAGAGCTCGGACGATTAGCTGTAGCGAATACCATTGCCTAAAGTTATCCACAATTATCCACAGCTTTTAAGCACGTCAAAGGGCACACACATAGACAACAAGTGATCAGTCCTAACATGTTGTAAATTAACAAAAAAAATGACTTATCAACAAATTATATTAAGCTCTATAAAAACCACAAAAGCTCTTAAAATCTAAAAGAATATTTATTTAATGGAAAACAATAGGGAACTGTGCACAACTTATAAAACAAGATATCTAAGATTGATAAGCAAAGCCGTTGACAAAAGCACTGCGCTTACCTAAGATTCCGCTCCCTTGAGCCCAACTGGGCGAGTTGTTAGCGGAACGCAATCATGAAACGTACTTTCCAACCCAGCACCATCAAGCAAAAACGTACTCACGGCTTTCGTGCACGTATGGCTACTAAAAACGGTCGTGCCGTTCTAGCTCGTCGCCGTGCTAAAGGTCGTAAGCGCCTAACTGTCTGAGAAATGTGAGCACTCAGCGCTTTACCAGAGACCGCCGTCTACTGACACCAGCAGACTTCAAGCACGTCATGGATGGCGCTGAGTTCAAAGCACATCATTCGCACTATATGTTGTTAGCAAAAGCATCAGCGAATACAACTGATCGCATCGGCTTCATTATCGCGAAGAAAAAAGTCAAACTTGCTGTTAGTCGAAATCGTATAAAACGATGTGTTCGAGATACGTTTCGCCTGCAATTGCCTTCAAATAATGCGCTCGATATCGTTTTTTTAGCCAAAAATGCTTTAGCGGACATTCCAAATGAAACGCTACACAGTGATTTTGCAAAAAGCCTTCAGCAGCTGCATAACAAAATATCAAAACAGTTAGCCAGTTCATCATGAAATGGCTACTGCTGTTGCCTATCCGATTTTATCGCTACGTAATCAGTCCTATGCTGCCACCTCGATGCCGATACGAACCAACTTGCTCGGCCTATGCTGAACAGGCAATTCGAGAATTTGGTGTGATACAAGGTGGATGGCTTGCGATAAAACGAATATCTCGCTGTCATCCCTTCGGTAAACACGGCTATGATCCCGTACCGAACAAAGTCACCCCTCCTTGTCGTCAACAGGAACCGTGAGTATGGAATTTCGTCGCACATTAATTATGGTGGCACTTGCTGCTGTCACGTATTTCTTATTTTTATCTTGGCAGCAAGATTATGGCGCTAAGCCTAAAACTAATGAGCTTGCTAGCACAGCCGTTAAGGTTGAAGCCAGCGACATGCCAACAGTGCAAGCAGCCACAACAAATTCTGATATTCCTGCAGTTGCTATAGCGCCTGTAGCAAATGCTACCAACCCTGTATCAGTAACAGAATCCACGACCTCACCGCATGTGCGTGTTCTAACCGATGTTTTAGATGTCGATATTGATCGTCTCGGTGGTGACGTTACGCGCGTGTCTTTGCCTAAATACACACAAACTGTGACGGACAAAACACCATTCGTACTGATGAATCAGTCCAATAATCTGACCTATATTGCGCAAAGTGGTTTAGTTGGTGTTGGTAACGGCACTGGTCTACAAGGTTTAGATGATCAAGCTAGTGGTCGACCGCTTTATGACGTATCGCAAAGCCAATTCATTTTGGCTGATGGTCAAGATGCTTTGAAAGTTGTATTAACGACAACAACAGAAGCCGGGATAAAAGTAGAAAAAGTTTTCACTTTTACTCGTGGCGACTATCGCATTGGTGTTAATTATCACATTGCTAACACAAGCGATAAACCTTGGCAGGGCGTTATGTTCGGCCAAATTAAGCGCGATAACAGCAAAGATCCTAGCAGCGACAATCATTCATTTGGCATGGTAACTTTTTTGGGTGGCGCCTGGTGGACTGCTGATAAAAACTATAACAAAGAGTCACTGGATAATTTCGGCAAAGAAGCAATGAGCCAACAAGTTACCGGTGGCTGGGTGGCGATGGTTCAGCATTACTTTGTTTCTGCTTGGATTCCACCAGCGCAACAAATCAACCAAATCAGCACACGCAAAGGAAATAACGGCGCAGATAATTACATTGGTTTCACGTCTAGTCCTTTATTCGTTGCACCTGGCGGACAGGGCAGTGTTGCTGCAGATTTTTACGCCGGCCCAAAAATTCAAGATAAGTTAAAAACTTTATCACCTGGTCTTGAGTTAACCGTAGATTACGGTTGGTTATGGCCAATTGCGCAGTTCTTATTTTGGTTGTTGAAATCAATACATGGCTTCTTAGGTAACTGGGGTTGGTCAATCATCGTTCTAACGATTTTGGTCAAAGCCGTGTTCTTTAAGTTGTCGGCAACTAGCTATCGTTCCATGGCGAATATGCGTCGCGTCATGCCTGAGATGCAGCGCATGAAAGAACAATTTGGTGATGACCGCCAAAAAATGTCGCAAGCTATGATGGCTCTGTACAAAAAAGAGAAGATCAATCCATTAGGCGGTTGTTTGCCAATCTTGGTACAAATGCCTGTATTTATTGCGCTTTATTGGACATTGATGGAATCGGTTGAGCTACGCCATGCCAGCTGGATCTTGTGGATTCAAGATTTGTCCTTAATGGACCCTTACTTCGTCTTACCATTGCTAATGGGTGTTTCGATGTTCGTTCAGCAACAGCTTAATCCTGCACCGCAAGATCCTATGCAGGCTAAGGTTATGAAGATTATGCCTGTGGTATTCACCATATTCTTCCTATGGTTCCCAGCTGGTTTGGTGCTGTATTGGTTGATGAATAACTTGCTGTCGATTGCACAGCAATGGGTTATCACTCGCAATATCGAAAAAGCTGCTGCGCAAAAAAGCGGACACTAAGCACCGATGGCGTTGATCACTGACACGATCGCCGCCATTGCCACGCCACCCGGTCGCGGTGGCGTTGGCATTATTCGATTGTCTGGGCCAAATGCCGAGCGCATAGGTCGAGAAATTGCAAATCATGCATTGCCAAAAGCCTTACCACCACGGCATGCTCTGTTTACGTCGTTTTATGACAGCCAAGCTCAGGTTTTAGACGAAGGCTTGTTGCTGTATTTTCAAGCTCCGCACTCCTTTACTGGCGAACATGTCGTTGAGCTTCAAGGCCATGGCGGCCCCATTGTTTTAGGCATGTTATTGCAAGAGGCAATTAGGCGCGGTGCTCGTATGGCAAGGCCTGGCGAGTTTTCTGAGCGGGCATTTCTCAACGATAAATTAGATTTAGCCCAAGCTGAAGCCATTGCTGATCTCATTGAAGCTGGTTCTGAATCTGCTGCACGCGCTGCCGTTCATACACTTCAGGGCGCATTTTCGCAGAAGGTAGATGAACTTTTAGAATCACTGATTTACTTACGACTGTTTATTGAAGCGGCCATTGATTTCCCTGAAGAGGAAATTGACTTTCTTGCCGATGGTCAACTTGAGGCCAAGCTTGAGGTCGTTCTTGAGCAAATAGATCAAGTGTTATATCAAGCAAAACAAGGCGTTATCCAAAGTGATGGCATGCGTGTGGTTATTGCAGGTCTACCTAATGCCGGAAAATCCAGCCTACTAAACGCATTAGCAGGGCATGACGCCGCTATTGTTACCGATGTTGCAGGTACCACCCGCGATGTCTTGCGCGAACAAATTCAAATTGATGGCATGCCATTACACATTATTGATACCGCCGGCCTACGTGATAGCTCAGATGCAATCGAACAAGAAGGCATTCGCCGTGCTAAGCGTGAGGTTGATGCGGCAGACGCGGTGATGTGGGTTTGGGATAGTCGATATCCAAGCGAAGACATTGAAAAGGCAATTCTTCAGCAATTTGCACAATGCCCGAAGCAGTTATTTATTGTGCTTAATAAATGTGATCTATCGCAGACAGCATTAGGTTTTGGCGAGCTTAGCTGCGCTAATCAACAAGTAAAAACCATCGCATTATCAGCGGCTGAACACACGGGACTAGAACTATTAAGAGAGCATTTAAAATCTTTGATGGGTTACCAGCCATTAGGATCTGGTCATTTTTCAGCACGGCAACGACATGTCGATGCTTTGGTGCGAGCGAACAAGCATTGCCAGCAAGCAAAAAATGTATTGTTGAGTCACCGAGCTGGTGAGTTAGCCGCAGAGGATTTACGATTAGCACAAAACAGTTTGTCTGAAATCACAGGTAGTTTTACGGCAGATGACTTGTTAGGGCGTATATTCTCATCATTCTGTATAGGTAAATAGACAATAAATAGAACAATAATTGACCACTAGGCTAATTGGTACTATAGTACCAGACTGATGTGGCCCTAGGGCTTGAATTTTCGAAATATGGCTCGCCTGGAGTAACTATGAAAAAAAATAAAGTAGGACTGGTTGCACTAGTTGGTGTTGGAGCATTTGCACTTTACACCGTAGCAACTTTGCCGCCGGCACCACCTGCAGTGCCCTCTGTCCCAAGTGTTATTCCAGTGCCAAATGTGCCTGAGCTAACGGCCTACGATATGCCAACAGGACATGTGCCCGTTAGCAACGAGCCATATCAATCAACTTACCGTAGTGTTTCGCTCAGCGATTTAGCAGATCGTAATCTCGAAACAGGTGTCTATACCGGAACACCTTATTGGAAACAGCGTGAACAATGGTTCAAGGATCATTACTACGACACGCTTGCAGCACGAAAAGTTTGGGCACCCGGTACAGGGCCTGACACCCATAAGCGCGGTGATAAAGTCACTTGGAAATCTGAGCCAATTCCTCAATATGTACCGCCACCCTGCGATCAGCCGCAACCAACGGGATATGACGCAGAAGGCTGCCGTTATGTAAATCAATTATTTGAAGATGTCGCCGCAACAGACCCAGCGAAAGCGCAAGAAATGCGTGATCAAGTTCGTCGCGGTCGAGATGTTTGGTTTAAAGGCACGTTTGGTAACCAGGATGAAAACTACCTGCTGCAATCACGTGTGGTTGGCAAAGACCATATGTATTACCCATGGCTCGATACCCGTACACGTTCGGAGCGCTTCACCAAATGGGGCTTGATTAATGATCCAGATTGTACTGAAGGAGATGCCAGTACAAATTGGTATGACAAGTGTCAAGACCCGCACTCATCGGGTGTTTTAGGTTACCGCAAATACTATGCTGACCCCATTAAAGACAAAGATGGCAAGGTTATTTACAACCCGCAAACAGCGGCTTATAGCAAAGATGAAATTGCTAAAAACAAGCGTTTTGTAATAGGCCATCCATGTGTTCAATGTCACGTTGGCTTTGATCCAACCAACCCGCCAGAAAACCCCAATGAACCAACGTGGTCGAACTTAACGGCGACTATTGGCAACCAACATATTGTCCAGCCTGATGCATTTTTCTTAGGAGCTCCAGAAAGCAGCCCAGCGCGTCAAGTGTTAAAAGGCGGTCGATTAGGCACTATCGATACATCGTTGGTGGCATCGGATTGGATGAATAACCCCGGCACTCAAAACAACATCATGGACTTCCATAACAAGCGGATTTTCTCGCATGAAATGAAAGACCCAGTTACTGGAAAAATAAGCACTGCAAATACTCGCCATGTGTTGAAAGGTGCTGAAGATAGCGTAGGCGAACACCTCGCATTAATTCGTGTCTATGTAAACATTGGTATGTGTACAGAAGAATGCTGGACGCCAAACTTTCCTTATCCTGGCCGAATGATTGGTCGCGGTACAGAGCAAAGCCCATTGCGCATCATGCAATGCGCGGCTGAGTGCGACCCATGGAACTATGCCGATGCAAAAATGGATGACCTTGCGGCGTTTCTGATCACCGGCGGTCCAACCTACTTAATGGCATCGAAAGATAAAGATGGCAAAGCAGGTAGTGAGTTTATTGACACGAAAGTGGTGCCAAGAGGTCGTGAAGTGTTTGCGCAAGAATGCGCAACTTGTCACAGCACAAAGATGGCACCAGCCAATATTCGAAACGACAAAATAGCTTTGGGTAAATTCTATGAAGGTCATGTTTTCGGCAAAGAAGACTACTGGACCATGGAATACAGCGAAGCTGAGCGCAATGATCCAAAATTCATTGCACGCTATCTAAGTAAAGATGCTTCGGGCAAGTTACGCCCGAAACAATTCGCTGAAAAAGGTGTGTTTGGACAGGATTGGTTAGGTAATGATGAGCGCACGCCGTTCAATATCATTGGCACTAACTTCTGCCGCGCTCTGCACGATAACCATAATAAGGGCCATATTTGGGAAGAGTTTTCTTCCGAGACCTATAAAAATAGCCCATCACCTGGCAGCGTGCCACGTGTTCTCAATCGTATGATCCCGTTCATCGGCGGTATGAAAGTAGGCGAGAAGAAGGTTGAAGGCGGCCCAGGATATATGCGCAACATTTCATTATTGTCAGTCTGGGCTACGGCTCCGTTTATGCACAATAATGCGATTGGCGAAGTAACCTACTTGCCAGATGGCTCACCTGATTACACGGTGGCTGGCCGCATCAAGCAATTCGAAAACTCGTTTGCTGAACTGATGACTTCTGACAATCCAAAGGATGAGAAGCATCGTCCACAAAAAATTTCCGTTACCACGGAAGATACAAAAATCACGCCGCGCGAAGACATGCAAGGCTGGCCAAAAATCCCTGTTAAGAAGGGTACGCCGGTAGCAAATATCGCTTCGGTTAACCCGCACAATCCGCTGTTTATGGGGTGCTCAGATATCGTGGAAAATAATGGCCACCAATTCGGTGTCGACCTTAGCAAAGAAGATAAGTACGCATTACGTGAGTTCTTAAAACTGATGTGAGGTTGTTATGAAACGCGCGTGGCGATGGATTGGCTTATTGCTTGTAGTAGCCAGCGGATTATTCTGGCTGCTACAGCCAAAAAACGATGCCAATATCGTAGAGCTGGTGCGTAGCAGTAAAGCGCCAGCGGGGTCGGTATCGACGAAAGTAATCCCGCAAACGGATTTGCCACCGCAAGGCACGCGCTCACTTTTCGACCATATCATTGCGCAAAATGATGGTCTGCCGTATCCATATGACAAGCTAATAAAACTAATTCAGGATCAGAATCCGAGTGGCGAAATGCCGATCAATATTCTGATTCCTGATGGTCGCTCCTTGCTCAAAGGTCTGGCGGATTACAAGCACCCGCGATCCCTTATTGCCGCTGACTTTGAGCAGAACAATAAAGCTGGTGGATTAGGCTTGCGTCCACGTGGCCAGCTCTTTATGGGCTTTGTTGAGAATGCTCGTGAAATTGAAGTTTTAAGCTATAACGAAGCAGCAGGGCGCTTTGAGTTTCAGCTCGTGCAAAACTATTGTGCTGGCTGCGTGCCGCGCATTGTCTATGCACAGCGCGCCATCTGCACGACATGCCACCAAGGCGGCGGGCCAATATTCCCGCAACGGCCGTGGAATGAAACAAATGCCCAGCCCGATACTGCCGAAGCTATTCGCGTAGCAAGAGGCGGTGCTGACAAATATTTATCATTACCAATAAGTAATGTTCTAGCGTCGCCAGATCGCTTCGATCAGCTCACCGATGAAGGTAACTTTATCAACGTGACGCAGCAAATTTGGCTAGATGGTTGTGGTCTAAATGGCAATGAATGTCGGCGCACATTGCTGAAATTGGCTCTGCTCTATCGCGATAGCCCAGGTAGTTTTGATCCTGAGCAAGCTTTGGCTAAGCAGCTAAAAAAGCTACAAGCAGTAAATTATCCCAAGGAAGGGATTGCTGTGTCGGAGTCGGATATTTTTAATCGTGACCCTTTGGGTGAGCGTCGTGGCGTCAAAGGTTGGTGGCATAAGCTCACGTCGCGCGACATTAAGTTGGGTGAGGGCGCGATAAATAATGAAGACTTAGATGCCTTTGATCGCCTACCAAAGCTTCAAGCTCGGCTAGACCCATTAACCCAGCGCCCGCCAAAACAAATTTTAAGCGCAAATGATATCGATGGTGTTTATGGTGTAGCTGCACTGTTTAGCAGTAGCGATATAGATCAACTGAGTGAAGCAGTGAACTATCAGCCATCAGGGTATTTGGCGAAAGTAGATGCGCTTCCGAATGAGGTTTTTGTCGCTAAGCCAGTCAGCCGGGTGGCGTTGATGCGTGCACTATTGGGTAATGATGCCAATTACTGTTGTTTATCAACCAAGGAAATGTCACCGCCACAAGCCTCGGGTGTACCGCCATTAAAGATAAAAAAACAGCTGATTTTGAAGGATTTCGAGGATCATTGCTTTGCCTGTCATCGTGGAAACCCATCTAAACGCTTAAATTTTATGGGCGGTGCGGATGAAGATGCCGTGTTAGCAAGCATTAAAGATAAGACTGAAATTCGTGACGCCCTAGATTGGGAGCGCTACACCGGAACTGATAAGGCCAATAAGCTCATGCCGCCGCGCGACTCAATTCAATACGAAGAGCTCATCGAGGCTGGCAAGTCGGGGCAAGATGCATTGAAGCGTATGCGAGAAGCCGTGCCTAGCCTCTTTGGATTTTAACCAGCGCCAAGCATTAACGCTGGTGGAGTAAAAATGAAAATAATACACGCCGTTACCGCAGCTACTTTGTTGCTTAGCTTACCCACATTAGCAACGGCAATGCCGACATATGCTCGAGCCTATAAGCAAGAGTCGGGATATATGCCCTCATGTAATGCCTGCCATATGGATGGCGGTGGCTCAAAGCTCGATAGCTTCGGTGAGGCATTTAAGGCGGCCGGAAAAAATATGGCGGCTTTTAGTAAAATCGCTAACAAAGATAGCGATGGTGATGGCATCAGCAACAGCGCTGAGATGCAGGCAAAATCAAATCCCGGCGATAAGAAATCGACGCCTAAAAATCCAGGTAAATGGTTAGATATCTCAAGCCTAATCCCGCGTGAGGTTCGTCATGCTTTTCCTGAGGTACTGACGTGGCTGCCGCAAGATGCTTTGTTGACAAAGGCTGATATTGCTGCAGCTAAGAAAATGGGTGTTGAGCTTAGCGCCGATGACGACAATACAATTTATATCCCCTTAGTCGATCGCCGACCCGCAGGTACAGGGCTTATTTTTGCTGCCAATTATCAGGATAAGGATTTTTTCTTACTGATGACCACTGACAAAAAGCTCAATATCAGCAGTGTTAGTGTGTTACACGCGGACAAAGTACCAAGCGCTAAAGGTCTGAAAATTTATAATCAGTTCGCCGGTCAGGCGGTGAATAAAGTCAGTATTTCTGCGAAAACCCCGCTTGAGAAAGCTGTTCAGTTAGCGGTTAAGCGTGCCGGCATGTTGCTCTATGTGCGCCTAAAAGGAGCATAGAAATGGCCGAACCTGCCTTCGATTTTTTCAGTGACTCGCCTATAGTTGATGCTGCAATCGTACAGTTGCCACCTGAGCCATCAGCATGGCTGAGCATTGGTGGGCCAATTGCGCTAGTGCTTTTTTTCTTCACGATTTGCTTTTTACTGCGCTTTTTTATCCCCTACAAAGACCCTAAGTTAGCCTTTTCATTGAAAGATTTGCCGGTGGCAGCGCAGAGAGGAATTGCGCTTTCGACAGTGCTTTTTGGTGTCGCATTCTTTTTTGGCTTAGCCGAAGTGCACTATCAAATTGGGTTAAATGGCAGCACCGATGAGTACTTCGCGAATATGAGCCAAGGCAAGCTGATTGCCTTTACTCATGCGCATTTGTTTGGGTTCACTTGCGCCATTTTAATTATCGGCATTCCGTTTTCTATGCACTTCAATCGCCTAAGTTGGTACCAGTGGGTATTTCCTGTGGCATTAGCAGCGGCACTCACCGATATTGTGTCGTGGTGGGGGATCAAGTATGTTTCGCCCAATTTCGACTATGTAACGATGGCCTGCGGCGCGGTCTATGGAGGGGCTTACCTGTGGATGTTAATAGGCATAATTCGCGTCATTGTTTTTCCTAGTGTGCGCTGGTTTCCCGACTACTTAAATGAGCGAAGAGGGAAACGCTAGTGCTTAAATGGCAGAGTGTTTATGCAGAGATGGTTTGTGGCAGGCGCTTTAATTGCGTGGAGCTCTTTCTGCTATGCCGACCGCATCATCACCTATGCGATTGATTCTCAGCGCACGCAAGTAAGCATATCCTGGCAGTATTTGGGCGTACCGACCAAGGGCGGGGAGTTCAAAGGGGTGACGGGTTTTATTTACGGAAACTTAGACGCTCCAGATAAGTCATGGGCTGAGGCTCATATTCCCGTTAATAGCTTTAAAAGTGGTTGGAAGTTGATCGATCATCGCCTAATCAAGTCCGGCGAGTTTTTTCGCGCGAAAGAATATCCTGAGATAATTTTTCGCAGCAAAAGTATCGATACCGTGAACAAAAAAAGCCGCGAACTGAGCTTAAGCGGTGAGCTCAGCGTCAATGGCATAGTCAAGCCCGTCACATTGTTTGCAGAAACCAAGTCACTTGGACCGCATCCGTTTTATGGTGATGCAAACGCTGCCAGCCTAAAAGCAGTTGCGCGCTTTAATCGCAGCGACTTCGGCATGGACAAGCTCATAGGCATGGTCAGTGATGAAATTGTCGTGCATTTAGCCGTAGAAGCGGTGGTGGTTAAAAACTGAACTGGCCGCAAGGCCGCGCAAACCGTATAATCAGCCCCCGTTTAAACCAGCGCCCGCGCGGGGTTTTATCTATGTTGTACAGCAAATCTTACGATGTCATCGTTATTGGCGGCGGCCATGCCGGCACCGAAGCCGCTTTGGCTGCCGCGCGCATGGGCTGCCAAACCTTATTGCTGACCCATAATATTGAAACCTTGGGGCAGATGAGCTGTAACCCCGCAATCGGCGGCATTGGTAAGTCGCATCTGGTGAAAGAGATCGATGCACTCGGCGGCGCGATGGCTCTGGCCACCGATATGGCAGGCATCCAATTTCGTGTACTCAATAGCCGTAAAGGCCCAGCTGTGCGCGCAACACGTGCCCAGGCCGACCGCGCGTTATACAAAGCTGCCATCCGCGAAATTTTAGAAAACCAGATCAATCTCGATATTTTCCAGCAAGCCGCCGACGATTTCATTGTCGAGGGCGAGCGCATTACCGGTGTTGTCACGCAAACTGGCATTCGCTTTAATGCAAAAACTGTCGTGCTCACCACGGGCACATTTTTGGGCGGCACCATCCATATCGGCATGCAAAATCATCGTGGTGGCCGTGCTGGTGACCCGCCATCGATTGCGTTAGCAAATCGCTTGCGCGAGTTGCCATTGCGCGTAGGTCGTTTAAAAACCGGTACGCCGCCACGCATCGATGCCAAGTCGGTAGATTTTTCAGTAATGCAGGCTCAGCCAGGCGACACGCCGTTGCCAGTGATGTCATTCATGGGCAAGCGCGAAATGCATCCGCGCCAAGTTAACTGCTGGATCACTCATACCAACGAAGCCACGCACGAGATTATTCGCGGCGGGCTTGATCGCTCTCCAATGTATACCGGCGTGATCGAAGGTGTTGGCCCGCGTTATTGCCCGTCGATTGAGGATAAAATCCATCGCTTCGCCGACAAAAACTCGCATCAAATATTTATCGAGCCCGAAGGCTTGACTACGCATGAGCTTTATCCCAACGGGATTTCAACCAGTTTGCCGTTTGATGTACAAATGGAGCTTGTGCGTTCCATTAAGGGCATGGAAAACGCCCACATCACGCGTCCAGGCTATGCCATCGAATACGATTATTTTGATCCGCGCGACCTCAAGCACACCTTAGAAACCAAGGTAATTGCCGGTCTATTTTTTGCCGGTCAGATCAATGGCACCACTGGCTACGAAGAGGCCGGTGCGCAAGGCCTATTGGCGGGCTTGAATGCTGGCCTGCAAGCTCAGGGCAAGCCTGGTTGGTATCCCACGCGTGATCAAGCGTATCTGGGTGTGCTCGTCGACGACCTCATCACCATGGGCACGAAAGAGCCGTACCGCATGTTCACATCGCGCGCGGAATATCGATTGATGCTGCGCGAAGATAACGCCGACACTCGCCTGACCGCCGTAGGCCGTGATCTTGGCCTTATTGACGACTTACGTTGGGCCGCATTTGAGGCCAAACAACAGGCGATAGAGCTGGAAACCCAGCGATTGAAATCGCAGTGGTTGCATCCAGGCAGCGAGATTACTAGGCGCTTTACTGAGTTAACCGGCGAGCAAATAAACCGCGAATGCCATTACCTTGATGCCTTAAAGCGCCCACAGGTAACTTATCTACAGCTTGCAGCTTTGGGCTCAACGGTCGTGCCTGACGACCTGCAAGCCGTGGTCGGTGAGCAAATTGAAATCAATGTGAAATACGCCGGCTATGTCGACAGGCAAAGTGATGATGTAGCTCGCTTGCACCAGCAAGAGCAAATGACCTTGCCACAAGATTTCGACTATGACGCTGTGATTGGATTATCCAATGAAGTACGAGCAAAACTGAAGGCAACGAAGCCAGAAACGCTAGCTCAAGCTGGGCGAATTCAAGGTGTGACGCCAGCGGCCGTGTCGTTATTGTTGATTACGCTAAAAAAACAAGGTCGCCGCTTATCGCGGGCAATCTAATGGCGAATCTTAAATTAGCTGAAAATTGGTCAGAGCACGCTCGCACACGCTTCGAGCAAGGCCTAAAAGACATGAGCTTAAGCTTGGCGCCGACCGTGGTGGACGGCATCATGTCCTACTTGGCGGCTCTGGTGAAGTGGATCCAAGCCTTTAATCTCACTGCCGTGCGCGACCCCTTAGCCATGGTCGACAAGCATTTGCTCGATAGCTTGAGCATTTTACCTCATGTCGGTATGGGCGATTTGATCGATATCGGCACTGGTGCTGGCTTACCGGGGGTTATTTTGGCGCTAGCTCGACCTGAGCTAAATGTCACTGTGCTCGATAGCAATAGCAAAAAAACTCGCTTCATTACTCAGTTTAAAGCGGCAAGTGACTTGAAAAATTTGACAGTCGTGACGGCGCGTTGTGAACAGCATCAGGGCCAATACATGCAAATTTGCAGCCGAGCGTTTGCGAGTTTGCAAGACATGGTTGCAGGCACAGAGCATTTGCTAGCAAGTAATGGCCGATGGTTGGCTATGAAAGGGCACATGCCAGAAGAAGAAATTGCTGCCTTAGCTAGTACAATAAGGCTCGAAACTGCCCCCGCTTTGCGAGTACCCTTTGCGGCTGAGGCTCGCCATTTAGTGTGCTTGGCTCGCGCCGAAACACCTAAGCCACATAAATAATGAATGGCGGCAACGAACCGATACAGCACTCAAGCCTTCGCGCTTGAGCCAAAGAAAGCGGCCACATCAGGCTGATTGAGGACAAGGGATATGATGTTTGCAGTCGCCAACCAAAAAGGCGGGGTGGGCAAAACCACAACGAGCGTCAATCTAGCAGCCTCTTTAGCGGCAACGAAGCGCCGTGTTTTGTTGGTCGATTTAGACCCGCAAGGCAATGCTACGACAGGCTCTGGCATCAACAAAAACGATATTGAGCACTCGGTGCTCGACGTGTTGCTCGCGGATATTCCAGCAATTGATGCAATCTTGACCGGCTCGGGTGGCTACGATGTGCTGCCAGCCAATGGTGACTTGACCGCCGCTGAAATCGAGCTGGTTGATGTACCAAATAAAGAGCAACGCCTGCGCCAAGCATTGCAAACTTTGCAGTCTCGCTATGATGCGGTGGTCATCGATTGCGCGCCATCATTGAGCATGCTCACACTAAACGCACTGGTAGCGGCAGAAGCGGTCATCATTCCTATGCAATGTGAATATTACGCACTCGAAGGTTTGGCGGCATTAACGCAAACTATCGATAGAGTTCGCGAAACGGCAAACCCAGCGCTACACATTGCCGGCATTTTGCGCACCATGTATGACCCTCGCAACACATTGGCAACTGATGTTTCGGCTGAGCTTTTTAGCCATTTTGGCGATGTCGTACTAAATACGGTGATTCCGCGTAATGTGCGCTTGGCAGAAGCACCAGCGCATGGCGTGCCAGCTCTGCAGTACGATAAAAACTCACGCGGCGCTATGGCATATTTGGCTCTTGCCACCGAACTGCTGCGCCGTGAAAAGCTCAGCAAAAAAAAGGAAGACTGACCCATGGCAACAGCAAAGAAACGCGGGCTCGGTGGCGGGCGCGGCCTAGACGCCTTGCTGGGCACGGTGCGTAAAGTACAAGATGAAGTCGAGGCGGTAGCAGCTGGTCAAACGCCAGAGGGTGAATATCAACAATTACCGGTTGAATGGCTGACCCGCGGGCGTTATCAACCGCGCCGCGATATGGATCCTGAGGCTCTGCAAGAGCTGGCGGAATCGATTAAAGCGCAAGGTATTTTGCAGCCTATAGTTGTCCGTAAAACTGGCGACAAAGCTTATGAAATCATTGCTGGTGAGCGTCGTTGGCGAGCGGCTCAGCTTGCGCAATTAGACACGGTGCCAGCGCTGATTCGTGACTTTAGCGATGAGTCTGCTATCGCCTTAGCGCTTATTGAAAATATTCAGCGGGAAGATTTAAATCCACTAGAAGAGGCGCTAGCAATGCAGCGCTTTGCAGATGAGTTCAAGCTTAACCATGGCCAAGTTGCCGATGCTGTGGGTAAATCTCGAGCGTCTGTTAGTAACTTAATGCGCCTGCTTGGGCTTCACGATGAAGTGAAGAAAAACCTTGCCCATGGCGATCTCGATATGGGTCACGCGCGCGCATTACTAGCGCTGCCAACCAATAGGCAAGTAGCGGCGGCTCAGCAAGTCATTGAGCGCGGTTTATCGGTTCGGCATACCGAAGCATTGGTGCGCGCTTTGTTAGAAGATAAGCCAGCAGCAGTCGGCAAAACCCTAGATCCAAATGTGCGAAAGTTACAAGACGATCTAGCGGGTCGATTGGGCGCCGCCGTGCAAATCAACTGCAATGCTCGTGGCAAAGGCAAGTTGGTTATCGCTTATAACTCGCTAGATGAGCTCGATGGCATCCTTGCACACATTAAATAAATCGATGTGCTCACGTCTGTTGGTCATGGCAGCCGCGCTGCTATTGGCTTGTGGTGCACATGCCGATGGCTGGGTGTTGAAAAAAACGGATAAAGAGCGAGACATTCGCGTTTATCAGCGGGCGAGTAGCGGCTCGCAGTTTGATGATATTTACGCAGTCACCGTTTTGGAGGGTGGGCCGGCGCGCATAGAGGCCATCCTCACCGATGCCTCTGCCATGTCCGAATGGCTGGCCCGAGTGACTCAGGCAAAAGTCATTAGCCGAAAGAATGACGCTGCAATAATTTATCTGCGTTATGTCTTACCGTATCCATTTCGTCCCCGAGATGCCGTGTTGTTATCGCGCCGAACTAAAACATCTGAGGGCATAGTGATTGAGGCTGAGGCAATAGCTGAAAAATATCCTTTGCAAAAAAATGTAGTGCGCATGCTCGGTGCGAAAAGTCGCTGGAAGGTAAGCACTGTAGATGTGCATCGGGTTAAGGTTGAATTATGGGGCTCCGGCGAGCCCGGCGGACTCATTCCGGCCATGTTGTATAACTTCAATGTTGCGGATGATGCTATGCAAACTTTAAAGCAGCTGCGGCGAATGGCTCTGCGAGAAAAGTACGTAAAGGCTGAGGGCAAAGTAGAGCAGTCAAACTAACGCGTTGCTGTAAAGCTGATCGTGTTTTATACAAACCTAACTTTCTAAAACGAGTTCTAAGTGTTTTGTTGCCATTTTGCTTACAATTCACCTATAATCCACGCGCTTCAATGCCAACGGCTTGTTTAACAGTAAGCCGCATACGATGAGTCAGTCATGACAGGAAGTAAGCCCCAGCCGCTGATGCAGTATCAGCCCGCGCTGCAGCAACTGAAATGGCAAGTGCGACTGATGGTGGCGTTGTGGCTGATAGCGCAGCTACTTAGTGGTACAGCTGCAGGCTTATCGGCACTCACGGGTGCTGGCATAGCAGTGATAGGGCAGGCGTATTTTGTTTTTCGCGCCTTCCGTCATGCGGGTGCAACATCGGCACGGCATATTGTGCAAGAATTTTATAGAGGCGAGGCGGGCAAGTTTCTGCTTACCGCGCTTCTCTTTGCTAGCGTGTTCATCTTTTTCAAAAAAGTTGAACCCGTTTGGCTGTTTATCGGTTTTGTATTAGAACAGCTCGTCGCTTGGATTGTGCCATTGGCCAACCGAAACACGCAGCGCTGATGGGTAGAGACGAATGGCTGGTAATTCCACCGAATACATCAAGCATCACCTCACCAACCTGACCTACGGGAATCACCCGGAAAACGGTTGGGGTTTTGCGCATACAGCTCAAGAAGCTGCTGAAATGGGCTTCAATGCTATTCACGTTGATACAATGGGTTGGTCGATTTTCCTTGGCATCGTGTTTTGCTGGTTATTTCGACGTGCTGCCAAAAATGCCACCGCAGGCGTGCCTGGCGGTCTGCAAAACTTAGTTGAAGTAATCGTTGGCTTCGTTCAGACAAACGTAAAGGATACCTATAGTGGTACTTCGAAAGTTATTGCGCCATTAGCACTAACAATTTTCGTTTGGATCTTCTTGATGAACTTGATGGATCTAATCCCCGTCGACTTCATTCCATCATTGGCAACAATGATCGGTGTTAACTTCTTTGGTATGGATGCGCACGCTGTATTCTTTAAGATCGTACCAACCACCGACGTCAACGCCACGTTAGGCATGGGTTTCTCGGTATTTGCGCTAATTATCTACTACAGCATCAAGATGAAGGGCGTTGGTGGCTTTGCTAAAGAGCTAACCTTCCACCCATTCAACACCATCTGGCTGACATGGTTTAACTTCTTGCTTGAAGGTATCGCGTTGATTGCGAAGCCAATCTCGCTAGCATTGCGTTTGTTCGGCAATATGTACGCCGGTGAATTGCTATTTATTTTGATCGCGCTACTGCCGTGGTATGTGCAGTGGACTCTGTCTGTGCCTTGGGCCATCTTCCACATTTTGATCATTACGCTGCAAGCGTTCGTGTTCATGATGTTGACGATCGTTTACTTGAGCATGGCTTCTGAATCGCACGATCATTAAGAAAACCCCGTAACTTTAACTCTGAACCAACCCTGAAGAGGAAACTCACATGGAACAAATCATTGGCCTTAACCTGATCGCCGTTGCCCTATTGATTGGCTTAGGTGCTTTGGGCACTGGTATCGGCTTTGGCATCTTGGGCGGCAAGTTCCTAGAAGGTACTGCACGTCAGCCAGAGCTGGCTCCTCAGCTCCAGGTTAAAATGTTCATCGTCGCCGGTCTGCTCGACGCCGTCACCATGATTGGTGTTGGTATTGGTCTGTTCCTGCTGTTTGCCAACCCGTTCATTCAGTAATTCGGCCTTAACCCCGAGCCACGGCGAGCATTAAGCTCGTGAATGAAACCGGAAATGAGGTGATAGCGTGAACATCAACTTCACAATCGTAGGCCAGGCAGTATCGTTTGCTATCTTTGTCTGGTTCTGCATGAAGTTCGTGTGGCCGCCAGTCATGGCTGCACTTGAGCAGCGCCAAAAGCAAATTGCCGATGGCCTGAATGCTGCCGATAAAGCAAAGCAAGACTTGGAAGTTGCACATGCCCAAGTTGCGCAAGAGCTGCAAGCAGCTAAGCAAAAGTCAGCAGAGCTGATTGAGCAAGCTAATCGCCGCGCCAGCCAAGTGGCTGACGAAGTGAAAGCACAAGCTGCCGCTGAAGCAGAACGTATTTTGACTCAGGCTCGCGCCGACATCGAGCAAGAAATTGCCGGTGCCCGCGATGGTCTGCGTCAGCAAGTTGCTAGCCTTGCCATTGCAGGCGCAGAAAAGATTTTGCAAGCCGAAATCGATTCCGCGAAGCATGCAGCGATGTTGGACAACTTAGCTACCGAGCTGAAATAAGAGGCGTTTGAGACAGTCATGGCAGAACTAACGACCGTTGCACGTCCTTATGCTAAGGCCGCTTTTCAGTTGGCTCAGAGCGAAGGCAAACTGGCTGAATGGTCAAGCATGTTGGCGGTAGCCGCACAGGTAATAGCAAATGCTGAATTTGCCGCCTATGTAGCTCGCCCAACGCTTAGCGCTAAAGATCAAGCCGATGCATTATTGGCTGTGATCTCTGACCAGCTCAATGAGCAAGGCCAGAACTTCATTCGCCAACTTGCCGGCAACAAGCGTTTAGCTGCGTTGCCTGCAATTAGCGGCTTGTTTGATGAGCTGCGCGCGCAAGCAGAAGGCGCTGTCGACGTGGCAGTAACGGCGGCTTTTGCTATGAGTGATGAGCAGCAAACGGCAATGGCTCGTGTGCTAACAGAAAAACTGTCGCGTCAGGTCAAACTGACGACGGCTGTCGACGCCAGCTTAATTGGTGGGGCCGTGATTCATGCCGGTGACTTAGTCATTGATGCCTCCGTACGAGGCAAACTCGGCAAGCTTCGCGCCACCCTGAATACTTGATAATTCCTTCGAGGAAGAGAGCATCATGCAGCATCTGAATCCCTCCGAGATCAGCGAGCTGATCAAGAGCCGCATCACAGACCTAGACTCGTCTGTGGAAGCGCGTAACGAAGGCACCATCGTTGGCGTGTCCGACGGTATTGTGCGTATTCACGGTCTCGCCGACGTCATGTACGGCGAAATGATCGAATTCGACGGCGGTGTCTTTGGCATGGCCCTCAACCTCGAGCGTGACTCTGTCGGCGCCGTGGTATTGGGTGGCTACCTGACATTGCAAGAAGGCCAAAAGGCTCGTTGCACAGGTCGCATTCTAGAAGTGCCAGTTGGTCCTGAAATGCTAGGTCGCGTTGTTGACGCGCTCGGTATGCCTATTGATGGCAAAGGCCCAATCAATGCAAAAATGACCGATGCCGTTGAGAAAGTGGCGCCGGGTGTTATTTGGCGTCAATCGGTCGACCAGCCAGTGCAAACAGGCTACAAATCTGTCGATGCGATGATTCCCATTGGCCGTGGCCAGCGTGAGCTGATCATTGGCGACCGTCAAACCGGTAAAACCGCTTTGGCTATCGACGCCATTATTGCTCAGAAAAACTCGGGCATTAAGTGTGTGTACGTTGCTGTTGGTCAGAAGCAATCGACCATCGCTAACGTGGTGCGCAAGCTTGAAGAGTTTGGCGCTATGGCTTACACCACGGTGGTTGCCGCCGCTGCTGCTGACGCACCTTCGATGCAGTTCTTGGCACCGTACTCCGGTTGCACCATGGGCGAATATTTCCGCGACCGCGGCGAAGACGCACTGATTATTTATGATGACTTGTCGAAGCAGGCTGTAGCCTATCGCCAAATCTCCTTGCTATTGCGTCGTCCACCAGGACGTGAAGCCTATCCTGGCGACGTGTTCTATCTCCACTCTCGTTTGCTTGAGCGCGCATCGCGTGTATCCGCTGACTATGTGGAAAAGTTCACCAATGGTGAAGTGAAAGGTAAAACCGGCTCATTGACCGCCTTACCGATCATTGAAACGCAAGCAGGTGACGTGTCGGCATTCGTTCCAACTAACGTGATTTCGATCACTGATGGTCAGATCTTCTTGGAGACCTCGCTGTTTAACTCGGGCATTCGTCCTGCTGTTAACGCTGGTATCTCGGTGTCACGTGTTGGTGGCGCTGCGCAAACCAAGATCATCAAAAAGTTATCGGGTGGTATTCGTACCTCATTGGCTCAGTACCGTGAATTGGCAGCATTCGCCCAGTTCGCATCAGATCTCGATGAAGCCACACGCAAACAGCTCGAATTGGGCCAGCGCGTAACTGAGCTGATGAAGCAGAAGCAATTTGCTCCGCTCAACATCGGTGATATGGCACTGTCGATTTTCGCAGTCAACGAAGGCTACTTAAACGATGTGGCTGTGAACAAGGTATTGGACTTTGAAGCCGCCTTGCATAGCTATTTCAACAGCGAAGAAAAAGCGCTGATGGACGACATTAATGCCTCCGCTAACTACGATGGCAAGATCGAAGCTGCACTGCGTGCAGGTATCGAGAAGTTTAAGGCAACCCAAACTTGGTGAGCCACGGGCGGCCCGGCACTAAGCCGGGTCAACACCCAGTAAAGAGTCGGTGAGGCTATGGCCAGCTTAAAAGAAATCCGCGTCAAGGTTGCGAGTATCAAAAGCACGCAAAAGATCACGAAAGCGATGCAGCTCGTGGCCGCCTCCAAGATGCGCAAGGCCCAAGAGCGCATGACGGCTGGTAAGCCGTATGCGCAAAAGATTCGCCAAGTAGTGGCTCACGTTGCGCATGCAACGCCTGAGTACAAGCATAGCTACTTGATTGAGCGCCCGGTGCGTCGCGTTGGCTATATTGTTGTGTCGTCTGATCGTGGTTTGTGCGGCGGTTTAAACATCAACTTGTTTAAGCAAGTGGTGCAATCCGTCCGTGACTACCGTGAACAAGGCGTCGAGTCAGAGTTTTGCTTGATCGGCACCAAAGCCACGACATTCTTTAAGAATGTTGGCGGTAAAGTGGTAGCAGCTAAAACCCATATGGGTGACCAGCCGTCGTTGGAAGCATTGATCGGCAGCATCAAAGTCATGTTAGAGCACTTTGATGAAGGCAAGATTGATCGGCTGTACTTGGTGTCTAACGAGTTTGTAAACACCATGACGCAAAAACCGACGCTTCAGCAGCTGTTGCCGTTGGCAACGGGCGGCGATGACGATCTCGGTCAGCGGTCGTACAACTGGGATTATCTCTATGAGCCAGAAGCTAAGCCGCTTTTGGATGCGCTATTGGTGCGCTTCATAGAGTCTCAGGTGTATCAAGGTGTGGTAGAAAACGTGGCCTGTGAAATGGCGGCGCGTATGGTGGCTATGAAAGCAGCTACTGATAACGCTGGCGATTTGATCCGTAACTTGCAACTTGTTTATAACAAGCTACGTCAAGCGGCCATTACCCAAGAAATTTCGGAAATCGTTGGTGGTGCCGCGGCTGTTTAAGCCGCGCATTGCTGCAGAAAGTATTGCGAGTTTAAGAGGATAACCCCATGAGCAGCGGTCGTATTGTCCAGATTATCGGCGCCGTCATCGACGTCGAATTCCCGCGTGATAGCGTGCCCAGGGTCTATGACGCCCTGATGGTCGATTCCACGTCAACCACCCTAGAAGTTCAGCAGCAGCTGGGCGACGGCGTCGTGCGTACGATTGCTATGGGTTCAACAGAAGGCTTAAAGCGCGGATTACCAGTAGGTAACTCTGGCGGCCCTATCAGTGTTCCTGTTGGTAAAGGCACTCTGGGCCGCATCATGAACGTGCTTGGTCAGCCTGAAGATGAGGCAGGTCCGGTGGCATGCGACACCACCATGTCTATTCACCGCAAAGCGCCATCTTATGATGAGCAATCTGGCGGTACCGAGCTGCTGGAAACAGGCATCAAAGTGAT
>CAXIBK010000004.1:0-31667 GCA_964022225.1 uncultured Paraperlucidibaca sp. | reverse complement strand
GCGGTCGGTCGCGATGGCTTCAGCTTCGGCTAGCGTCAAATTAGCCGATGATTTTTTCATTGAGCGCAGGTTGAAAAATAGTTTTCGCTGCGCCTTTGTCGTGGCGATTTTCACGATGCGCCAGTTTTTGATCACGTATTCGTGAATCTCGGCTTTAATCCAGTGCACCGCAAATGACACCAGACGTACGCCCATGGCAGGGTCGAAGCGCTTCACAGCTTTCATCAGGCCGATATTGCCTTCTTGAATCAGGTCGGCTTGCGGCAAGCCATAGCCAGCGTAGCTTTTGGCGATGTGCACCACGAAGCGCAGGTGCGCTAACACCAGTTGACGAGCGGCGTCGAGATCTTGCTCGCCATGAAAGCGCTCGGCAAGCGTGCGCTCTTCATCCGCCGACAGTACCGCAACGCGGTTAGCAGCTTGAATATATGAACCCAGGTTTACGCCTGGAACGGTCACTGCGATAGGCGCTAGCGCCTGACAGTCACTCATGGTTCGTCATGCCTCCGTTGGCAAAATTTACAATACACTTAACTATAAGCAGCGACGGCGGCCGCTGCAAGTAATCAGGGCTCAAGCTCGCGCAAATGGCGGCCTACAGCAATCCAGGCGCCAATTAGACCTAGCAAGCTAGCGCCAACTATCACGCCGAAGCCAACTGACAGTGAGGGGTAGCTCAAAGCAAACTGGCTGCCATATAAACGCGCCAAGGTCAGAACTGGTTCACTTAGCCAAGCAATGAGCCCGCTGACAGTGACTAATGTGAACGCGCCAGCACTAAGGCCACACCAAAAGCCCATATAGACAAAGGGGCGGCGGACAAAGGCGTGAGTGCCACCGAGTAGTGAGGTGACACGAATTTCGTCACGGCGAGACTCAATGCTCAGGCGGATGGTATTACCAACCACGAGTAAGGCCCCCAGAATCAGTGTGCCAGCAATGGCCATCAGCAGTCGCTCGCCAATATCGAGCGCTGTGCGCAAGCGTTGCACCCAAGCGATATCGACCTCGGCTAAAGAAACTTCAGGCCATTGGGCAAATTGATCACGCAAGGCTGTCATGGACTTAGTGTCGCTAGTGTCTTTGGGAAAAACCTCAAGCACGGCGGGCAAAGGATTGCTGCCGAGCTGCTCCAGAGCAGGGCCATAATTAGACTTGGCTTTGAACTCCTCAAGCGCAGCCTCAGGCGTGATCAGATTGGCACGATTGACGCCTGAAAGAGCCTGGGCTTGCGCGAGTACGGCGCGTTGAGTTTCAGAGTCGGTGCCTTCTTTAAGATAGATCGATAAGCGTGCGTCGGCATCCCAGGTAGCAACAGCTTGGCGCGTGTCATTCAGCAGCAGGCCTAGTGCTAACGGTAGGCTGAGAGCAATGGTCATGACGGTAACTGTCATCAGCGTTGAAAGAGGTACGCGTGCTAAACGGCCGAAACTGTCACTGGCTTCACGCCGATGGTGCCCAAGCCAATGATGGAAGCGTGAGCCTGCCGTGCTTTTTGAGCTGCGTGCGCCGCTCGGCTTTTTCGATTTAGGCGCTTGGGCGCCGGCGATGGGCTGATTCATGTCGCGGCTCCTGTGTCGGCGACCAGTTGGCCGGCCTGCAGCGTCAATAGGCGATGGCGGAAGCGTGCTATCAGGGCGAGGTCGTGAGTCGCGACTAATATGCTGACGCCGACACGCGATAAGTCTTCAAAAATATTCATCACTTCCACGGCAAGTTGTGGGTCGAGGTTGCCGGTGGGCTCATCGGCCAAAATGACTGACGGCTTGCCGACCACGGCGCGAGCGATGCCGACGCGCTGCTGCTCACCACCAGAAAGCTCTAATGGCATTGCTTTGGCGCGATGCTTGAGGCCAACCAAATCCAGCGCTGCATAAACACGATTAGGGATGTCTCGTGGCGGCATGCCCGCGATGATCAATGGCAAGGCGACATTATCGAATACGCTGCGGTCATCGAGCAGGTTGTGGTCTTGATACACCATGCCGATGTCACGACGCGCTAACGCAATTTGGCGGCCTTTAAGTGCGCCTTGATCGCGGCCATTGACGATAACTTGGCCACTACTGGCTTTCTCAATGCGCATGATGAGCTTAAGCAGTGTCGATTTACCGGCGCCTGAATGGCCGGTTAAAAAAGCCATTTCACCTGTGGGCAAATCAAAGCTGAGTTCACGCAGGGCGTCGAACTGCGGCGGGTAGCGCTTGCTGACGGATTTAAAACTGATCATTCCGAGCTCCTGTTAATTACTGGCGGCTGTCGTCAAACAGGGCGCTGACAAATTCTTCGGCCTCAAATGGGCGCAGGTCATCGATGCCCTCACCAACACCAACAAAGCGAATGGGTAGGTGAGTGCGGCTGGCGATATTAAACAATACGCCGCCTTTGGCGGTGCCATCGAGCTTGGTCACGGTGAGGCCGGTAAGCTTTACCGCTTGGTCAAAATCACGCACTTGGTTAAGTGCGTTTTGGCCAGTGCCGGCGTCGACCACCAACATGATTTCGTGCGGCGCCATGGCATCGATCTTTTTCAATACGCGCACGACTTTACTGAGTTCGTCCATCAAATGCGATTTGTTATTTAATCGTCCTGCGGTGTCGGCAATTAGTACATCCATGCCACGCGATTTTGCGCTTTGGTAGGCATCGAATAATACCGAAGCTGAGTCGGCGCCAGTGCCTTGTGCGACAACGGGCACATCATTGCGTTCGCCCCAAGCTTGCAGCTGTTCAACCGCGGCAGCGCGAAAGGTATCGCCAGCAGCAAGCATCACTGCACGACCTTCACGCTTATAGCGTTGCGCGAGTTTACCGATGGTGGTGGTTTTACCAACGCCATTGACGCCAACGACTAAAATAACAAACGGCTTTTGCAGCTCGCCAATGCGCAATGGCTGCTGGCGCGGGCTGAGAATGGCTGAAAGTTCGCTGCGCAGGGCATCAAATAGTGCATGCGAATGCAGCAACTCTTGACGTGAAACGCGCTCGGTCAGCGCATCAACGACACGGCGTGTGGCCTCTACGCCAACATCGGCGCTGAGCAATTGCGTTTCTATATCTTCTAATAATTCATCGTCAATTTCTTTGGCACCGATGAGCAAAGTTGCCATGCCCGAGCTAAATGATTTACGGGTTTTGCTTAAGCCCGACTTCATGCGGCTAAAAAAACCGCTGTCTTGTGGGCTTTCGTGTGAACTCATGCTGGTATCCAATCGTAGTACAAGTGTCGCGGCTAGCGGCCCGCGAGGGATGCGCTATGCTACCACCCTTGTTATTGACCCTAAAGGATGAACCTATGCGCAGTGCGAAGCGATTGGCTTGGATTCTGCTCGGTGTACTCGTGAGTCCGGTGCTATGGGCGCAAGCAGAAGCTGTGCAATTTCGTCTTGATAATGGCCTGCGTGTGGTTGTTCAGCCCGATGATCGTGCGCCAGTAGTAGTCACACAAGTGTGGTATCAAGTCGGCTCGGCTGATGAGCCGCCGGGCTTAACCGGTATTTCGCATGTGCTCGAGCACATGATGTTCAAAGGCACGCCGACAGTGCCGGCCGGTGAGTTTTCTCGTGTTGTCTCGCATGTAGGTGGCGACGATAACGCATTCACCACCGATAACTACACGGTGTATTACCAAAATCATGTGGCCGACCGACTGGCGCTTGCGCTGGAAATGGAGGCCGATCGCATGCAGCACGCGATCATTGACCCCACAGCGTTTGCTAGCGAACTTCAGGTCGTAATGGAAGAGCGCCGCTTGCGCACCGACGACAATCCGCAAGCCTTGGCCTACGAGCGCTTTCAACTCATGGCCTATCCCAGCAGCTCGCAGCGCAACCCTACGGTGGGCTGGATGGATGACTTAAAACAGCTTACCGCAGCCGATGTCAAAGACTGGTATCAGCGTTGGTATGCGCCAAATAATGCCGTGCTTGTCGTGGTTGGTGATGTGCAGCCAGAGCAAGTAAAAGCGCTGGCGCAGAAATATTTTGGCGGTATTGCCGCACGTGATTTACCGCGCCGCGCTAGCAGCCGTGAGCTGATAGCGCCGGGTGAGCGCCGCATGACGTTAACGCTGCCGGGGCAAGTGCCAGCAGTGTTTATTGCCTATAACTGGCCAAGCTTAAGCAGCGGCGTTGGTGCACAAGATGCCTATGCGCTGCGCTTATTGGCCGGCGTGCTAGACGAGGGCATCAGTGCGCGCTTAGAGCGCAAAGTAGTGCGCGCTGGTAAGGCTGCTGCCGTGCGCTCTGGCTACGATATTTTGTCGCGCGGCGATACGCTGTTTACCATTACCGCTGTGCCGGCACAGGAGCAATCATTGGTCGCGTTAGAGGAGGCAGTTTTAGCGCCAGTGCTGGCTTTGCGAGAAGAATTAGTGACACAGGCCGAGATAGATAGAGTGCAGGCCAATGTTATTGCGCAGTCAGTATTTGTTCGCGATGAAGTTGATGATCAGGCGCAACTTTTGGGACGTTTGGCGAGCAACCATTTAGCGCTAGATTGGGCCGATGGCTATGCCGATCAGCTTAAACGCATCACGCCCGAGCAGCTGCGCGAAGTCGCTAAGCGCTATCTAACTAATGACCGTTTGAGTGTTTTGCATATGCACGTTAAAGGAGCGCAGCAATGAGTCTGCGCCTAGTTGTTTTGAGCTTTTCGCTATGCCTAATGAGTGTCGCTTGGGCCGGCCCTGAACATGGTGGCGTTAGCCCTGGGCCATTAACCGCTTTAGAGAATTTACAGAGTGCGCCGGCCATAATTGCCGAGCGCAACAATACACCAGCCGTGCATGTCGCTTTAGAGCGTTGGACTACTGATGAGGGTTTGCGCGTGATGTGGTCGCGCAATACCCAGCTGCCATTACTCGATATCCGTTTAGTGTTCGATGCCGGCGCGGCTCGTGAAGGTGACTTTCCGGGCGCAGCAGCAGCGGTTTCTAGCCTGCTTAATGAGGGCACCCGCGAGCGTACGGCGCAGCAAGTAGCTGAAGGCTTTGAGCAGATAGGCGCGAATTTTTCCGCCGCGAGTTATCGCGATATGGCCTTGGTGTCATTGCGCGTGATGAGTGATGCCGAGCGCCGAAATGCTGCCACTGCCTTGCTCAGCGAAGTAGTTGGTGAGCCGCGCTTTTCCCTCGACGATTGGCATCGATTGCAAGAGTCGATGCGGCTGAATTTGCTACGTCGGCTGCAATCGCCAGCTGGCCGTGCAGGGCCTACCTTTTATCAATCGCTCTATGGTAACCACCCATATTCGCGCACGCCGGGTGGTAATGTAGACAGTATTAAGCGGATGACTACGGCTGATATAGCCGCCTTTCATCAGCGCTATTACACCGCGAAAAATGGCGTACTGGTGCTAGTTGGCGACATTACGCGAGCAGATGCTGAGGCCTTGGCCAAGCAGATTTCACATGCCTTGCCTGTGGGTGAAAAGGCCGCTGCTCTGCCCGCTGTGAAGCCGCTCGCTAAACCTGAGCGCGTGCATCAAGTATTTCCATCTGAGCAAGTGCATATCGTGCTCGGCGAAGTAGGTATTAGCCGCAGCGACCCCGACTATTTTGCCTTAATGGTGGGCAATGAGTTGCTAGGTGGCAGTGGGTTTGGCACTTTGCTCACGCGTGAGTTGCGCGAAAAGCGTGGTCTGACTTATAGCGTCACCAGTCAATTCATCCCTATGCGTGCGGCCGGCCCGTTTCAAATCAGCTTCTCAACGCGCCATGACCAAGCCGCAGAGGCCTTGGCGCTGACACGCCAATTACTCTCGGACTTTGTTCGCCAGGGCCCTAGCGAGGCTGATGTTAGCGCTGCCAAGGCGAATTTATCGCAGGCTTTTCCGCGCAGTGTGGCGAGCAATGATCAGGTCGCTAGCTTCTTAGCCATGATCGGCTTTTATGAGCTACCAGATAAATTTATCGATGATTATATTGGCCAATTAGCAGCCGTGAACTTGCCGCAAGTTCGGGCCGCCATGAGCCGACATATTCATCCTGAGCGCTTGTTGGTAGTAACGGTTGGCCGCCTCGATGAAAAGGCTGCGGCTAAAGCGAGCGCAAAAAATCGTTGGCGTTTATCAAAATGAAAGCAGCAAGACCCAATCGTGGTGGCACTCGCACATTACGCATTATCGGTGGCCGCTGGCGCAGCCGGCTATTCACTTTCGTCGATGCGCCGGGCTTGCGCCCAACACCTGATCGTGTTCGTGAAACCGTATTCAATTGGTTGCAGCTTCATGTGCCTGGCCGTCATGTTCTGGATATGTATGCCGGCAGCGGCGCCATGGCCTTTGAGGCGCTGTCACGTGGCGCTGCCAGTGCCACGATGATTGAGTTCGATCAAGCGCAAGCGCGCGCCTTGCAAGCGACGGCGCAGAGCTTAGCGGCGACAGAGGCACGAATCATTCGCGACGATAGTCTGCGCTGGCTGGCCTCCGCTACATTGCCTGAAGGTGGCTATGGCTTGATCGTGCTCGATCCGCCATTTCACCTTGGACATGTCGATAAAACATTGGCAGCGTTAGAGGCCAAAGGTTGGCTACAGTCCAATACTTGGGTCTATGTTGAAACTGAATTGGCACCTGAAGAACTCACGCTACCATCATCTTTAGACTTGCATCGACACACGCGTGCAGGCATGGTTTGGGCCTTGTTATTTCGCGTGGAGACCGAGGGTGACGCAACAAGTTGAGATAAATGCCTTTACCCCCGGACTAAACCGTAGCCCGTTTAAGCCAGCGTGGTGGCTGCACAACGCGCATTTACAAACCTTATATCCAGCGTTATTTCGCAAACTTAGCGTACCTTCTCGGGTACGTGAAAAGGTTGCTTTGAACGATGGCGACTGGTTGTATCTCGACTGGCGTTTGCCAAAAACTTGGAAAGACTCGGGCATGCCCTTGGTGGTCATTGTCCATGGCCTCAGTGGCTGTAGCAATTCGCAATACGTTGTTGGCTTGCAAAAAGCATTGGAATTGCGCGGCTGGGCTAGTGTCGCAATGAATTGCCGAGGTGCCACTGGCGAGGCCAATGATTTGCCGCGCGCTTATCATGCCGGCGCTCACGATGATTTGGCGCAGGTCATGACCTTGGTGGCCGAGCGTTATGCTGGCGTGCCACTCAGTTTGGTTGGCTACTCCCTCGGCGGCGCGATGACATTAAATTATCTCGCGACTATGCCGCTACCCCCGCACTTATTTGCTGCCACTGCAGTATCAGTTCCACTCGATTTAGCCTCTTGCGCCGATCGCCTAGATCAAGGTTTGTCACAGATTTATCGCAAACACCTGCTCGATAACTTAATGAAAGCATGGCAGCGAAAAGTGCTGAAGCTGCACAGCCTAGGTTTAGAGGCTGATGCGGAGCGGGTTGAGCATTTGCTGGCACTTGGGCCATTTAATTCATTTCGGGCTTTCGATGATGCAGTAGTGGCGCCATTACATGGCTTTCATAGCGCCGAAGATTATTACGCACGCTGCAGTCCTCTACAAAATCTAGCGCGTATTCATTGTCCGACTATGATCATTCAAGCGGCCGATGATCCGTTTTTGACGCCTAAGTGCTTTCCTGAGGCGAGCGCCTTGTCATCATCGCTGTATTTAGATGTGTCGCCGCAAGGTGGGCATGTCGGCTTTGTAGCCGCAGGCGAACATTGGCGTGAACCAACTTATTTCTTGGAGCAGCGCATTCCTCAGTTCTTAGATAGCCAGGTGCCAGAGAGCGTGCGTCGCGCTGAGATGGTTAAGCGGCTACCGCCGGCGTATCAGTCATCACTTGTCAAGGCTGCGCCATAGTGAGCTTTCAAGGCTGCTAGACCGGCCTTAGCTTCGCCGCGTAAATACGGTGCCTCAAGGCAAATTACATGCAAAATCCCACGCCGCAGCATGGCCTCAGTGATGTCACCCGTGCTGGTATCGCCGATAGCCTTGCCAGCAAAACTGTCGTCTGCAAACAGGCCAGTGGTGTGCAAAAAATTGACCCAATTGGTGGCCGTAATCCAAATGGTAATGGCCAAAGTATCAATGTCTGCATCACTAGCCTCGATCATGCCGGCGGTTATTTGCGCACGATACAGCTCGCGCAGCTGAGCCAGTACCTGCAATGAAAACGCGCGATATTGTGAGCTGAGTTCAGCATTTTCGAGCAAATGCGTCATGTCTCGATGCAGAAAGCGAAAATCCCAAAGGCTGGTAAGCACACGCTCAAAAAGATCAGCTTTATCGGCTTGGGTCAGTGGGCGCACATCTGGAAAAGTTAAAGCGGCGGCCATGCGCTCAGCATAGCGAGTGAATAACTCACTGATAATCGCGTCTTTATTTTTGAAATGGTAATAGAGATTGCCGGGGCTCATGCCCATCGCGGCTGCTAAATGATTGGTCGTGACTTGACGCTCACCTTGCGTATTAAACAGTTGAAGGCTAGCGGCCAAAATGCGTTCGCGGGTCTTGAGGGGGGCTGCAGATGTCATCGGGCTCTCAGTCGCATCATTGACAGCTTAGAGTAAATGCTCTAAAAAATTGGCACAAGTCGCTTTACTATCTTCAGCGCTTATACTTTTAAATGAGGTTGCCATGGTTGCTCACGTTGCGGCATTAGCCGAACAAAATCCGCAAGTCGCTGATATGCAGCGAATTTTTAATTCACAACGAGCAGCTTATGGCCTTCGTCCAATGCCGTCAGCCGAAGAGCGCATTGCCAGCCTCAAGCGCCTACGCGAAGTTATCATCAAGTATCAAGATGATTTAGCCGATGCTGTGAGCCAAGATTTCGGTCATCGCTCCACCCATGAAACAAAAATTGCTGAAGTATTAACCTCGCTCGAAGCAGTGAAGTACGCCAGCAAAAATGTGAAAAACTGGATGAAGCCGCAGAAACGCCACTCTGGCATCTTGGCGATGCCCGCGAAAGCGCGTTTGCATCCGCAGCCACTCGGTATTGTTGGCGTTGTGGTGCCGTGGAACTACCCTATTTTTCTCGCCATTGGCCCGCTAGTGGGTGCGCTCAGCGCTGGTAATCGCGTGATGATCAAATCATCGAGCTTTACGCCTCGCCTAGGCGAAACGTTGAAGCGTATGTTGGCCGAAGCATTCAGCGAAGATACTGTGGCGGTGATTACGGGTCGCGGTGAGGTCTCGGAAGCATTCAGTCATATGCCATTTGACCAAATTACCTTCACTGGCTCGACCAATGTTGGCCGTACCATCATGCAAAATGCGGCGGCAAACTTAACGCCTGTGCTGCTTGAGTTGGGTGGAAAGTCGCCGGCTATCGTGCACGAATCTTACCCAATGACCGATGCCGCTGAGCGTATCGCATTCGGTAAATGCTGGAACGCTGGTCAGACCTGTGTTGCGCCAGATTATTTGTTGCTGCCACGCGGCAAGACCGACGAATTCGTCATCGCCTTCACTGCGCAAGTTAGCAAAATGTACCCAACGCTAGTGACCAATGCTGACTACACCAGCATTGTGAACGATAAGCAGTACAGCCGTATTCAGTCTTATTTAGCTGATGCTCGTGAACAAGGCGCGCGCGTGATTGAAATCAATCCTGCCAATGAGCGTTTCGAAAACACACGCAAGATTCCGCCGACAATTATCATCGGTGCCAAGCCTGAAATGCTAATCATGCAGAATGAAATCTTCGGGCCAATCCTGCCAATTTTGGAAGTTGAATCGCTGTCGCAGGCTTTAGAGTTTGTTAATTCACGCCCACGCCCACTGGCGCTGTACTACTTCGACAATGACAGTGCCCGCGCTGACTATGTCGTAACGCACACGCACTCAGGTGCGACCGGCATCAATGATGTGGTGACTCATGTTGGCGTTGATGACCTGCCGTTTGGTGGTGTCGGCCCATCTGGCATGGGGCGCTATCACGCATACGAAGGCTTCCAAACTTACTCAAACATGAAAGCGGTGCTGGTGCGCTCCTCGATCTATTCGGTGCGCTACATTCTGCCGCCATTCAACAAGGCCACACATACGCTGATCAAAAAGCTATTCCTCGGCCAATGAAGTAGGTTAAAACGGAGTCTTAGGGCTCCGTTTTGCTTTCTAAATAGCACTTTGTCAGTGCACTTTGTCAGTGCGAAAAACTGCGGTAATAAACACGAACACCCCTCAATAAAAACAATACCGAGGATGCAATGACTTCGACCCCATCTACCGAAATAGCCTCTGGCGTAAGCCGTCGAAACTTCCTGCGCACAGGTGCTATTGGCGGCTTTTTGCTTGCCACCGGTTCCGCTACTGCGATGCTAACCGGCTGTGCAAAATCAGTTCCTGCTAGTGATCGGCTGTTTTTGCGTGAGCAAGATGTCGTGGTGCTGACGGCACTCATTCCAGTTGTTTTAGTCGATGCCCTGCCTACAGGTGAGGCGCGAGCCGCAGCGGTAGCACGCACGCTGGCCGCTATTGATGGCTTTGTTGGCAACACTAGCCCAGCAGTGATGGGTCAGCTCTACCAACTCTTCGATTTGCTCAGCTTGCCTCCAGCGCGTGTGGCAGCGGCTGGCCTATGGTCGGATTGGCCAAATGCTAGTGAAAAAGATTTGTTGGCCTTTCTCACACGTTGGCAGCACAGCAGCGTTGGTCTATTCCGCGCAGGATATGCCGGCTTGGTGAAAATTATCACTGCCGGCTGGTATTTAACGCCTGAAAGCTGGCCTGCCATTGGCTATGTCGCGCCAGTGCGCGTGGTTTAAGGATAGGAGCGAATCATGAGCATAACTGTCGCAGGAATTATTGACCCTATTCGTCGTGGCATCGCTAATGGCTGGAAGGTGCACCACGCCGGCGAAATGGCAGCTGATCAAAGCATCGAGTGTGATGTAGTGATTGTTGGTACCGGCGCTGGTGGTGGCACCGCTGCTGAAATACTCACTCAGGCTGGCCTGAAGATTGTCATGTTGGAAGAAGGCCCGCTTCGTAGCAGCGATGACTTCAAAATGCGCGAAGGTGAGGCTTTCCGTGATCTATACCAAGAAGGTGGCGGGCGCAGCACAAAAGATGGCTCCTTCACTATTCTGCAAGGCCGTGCCGTAGGTGGCAGCACCACGGTGAATTGGACTTCGAGCTTTCGTACACCACCAGAAACACTGAAGCACTGGGCGGATGTAAACGGTGTTAAAGGCCTTGATGAGGCTTCGATGGCACCATGGTTTGAGCGTGCTGAAAAGCGCTTAAATATCAGCCCTTGGGCTGTTCCAGCAAACCCTAATAACGACGTAATTCGCATGGGTTGCGAAGCACTGGGTTGGAGTTGGAGTAGCATTCCGCGCAATGTTGCTGGTTGCTGGAATTTAGGCTATTGCGGCGTTGGCTGCCCGACCAATGCCAAGCAGTCGATGCTAGTCACGACCATTCCTAGCGCATTAACCGGCGGTGCGGTGTTGTATCAGCGCGCTCGTGTTAGTCAGCTGATTATCGAGAAGGACCGCGTTGTCGGCGTGATGGCTGAAGGTATGCCCGAGCAAGGATTTGCACCTACGGGTCGTAAGCTCACAGTACGCGCTCGCCATACTATTTTGGCAGGTGGTGCGATCAATAACCCTGGCATCTTGCTGCGCTCAAAAGCCGTTGATCCACACGAGCGTGTGGGCAAGCGCACGATGGTTCATCCTGTGAGCGCAAGCTTCGCGCAATTTGAGCGCGAGATGAACGGTTGGACGGGCGCGCCACAGTCGCAATACTCCGATCACTTCCAATGGAAAGATGGCGCCGATGGCCCAATGGGCTTCAAGCTTGAAGTGCTGCCAATGCTGCCAGCGTTTATTGCCGGCCTGCTGGGTAGTTTTGGCGAAACACATTTGCAGGAAATGAAAGCGCTCGGGCACTTAAACGGCATGATCGCACTGCTGCGTGACGGCTTCACGGAAGACTCGCCTGGCGGTAGCGTGAGCTTGCGCGATGATGGCTCGCCTGTGCTTGATTATCCCATGACCGACAGCTTAGCCGATGGCTTACGCCGCGCCTATTTAGCGATGGCTGAAATGCAATTTGCCGCAGGCGCTAAGCAAGCGCGAATGATGCAAATGGGCTCGCCGGCATTTAAGAGCTGGGCCGAAGCAAAATCCGCGATTGCTAATTTCAGCATTGAAAAATTCCGCACCGGTTTAGGCACCGCGCACTTAATGGGCGGCTGCGCCATGGGCGAAGATCCACGCATATCGGTGGTCAATAGCCAAGGCCAGCACCATCAGCTAGAAAGCTTAAGTATCATGGATGGTTCGGTGTTCCCGACCAGCATTGGCGCGAACCCGCAATTGTCGATTTATGGCTTAGTCACACGTAATGCCACGTTGTTGGCACAGCAGTTAGCACCAACAACAGCTGCTCGTGCTGATGAGTGGGCGGCGTTACGTATGCTTGGTTAGGCGCTCATATTTAGCCTGCAATTCCTCACGACTCTCAGTGTGATCTGGGTCGATGGGAATGCAGGCGACGGGGCAGAGCTCCACGCATTGCGGCTCGTCGAAATGCCCCACGCATTCGGTGCAGAGCGCGGAGTTAATCTCGTAAATTTCCGGACCCATCGAAATGGCTAAATTGGGGCATGCCGGCTCACAGACATCGCAGTTAATGCATTCGTCGGTGATGAGTAGCGCCATATCTAGCTCGTGCGCGGGCCGTGCCCGAGTTTTTCAGCGAACGCTTTCAGCACAATGGGCGATACAAATTGCTGCACATCGCCGCCGAGAATGGCGATCTCACGTACTAAGCTTGATGAGATAAACGACAGGTGTTCGGAGGGGGTGAGAAACACCGTTTCAAACTCGCTATTAAGCTGGCGATTCATATTGGCCAGCTGAAATTCGTATTCAAAATCAGATACTGCACGTAGGCCACGCAATACCACGTTGGCGTCCATTTCAGTGACGAAAAAAGACAGCAGTTTATCGAAGCCGACCACGCGCACATTGGGCAGATGAGCGACCACTTCTTGCGCCATGGCTACGCGCTCTTCTAGAGAGAACAGTGGTTTTTTCTTTTCGCTGGCGGCGACGGAAACAACGACTTCATCGAATAAACGCGAGGCGCGCTCAATGAGATCCTTGTGGCCATTAGTGATGGGGTCAAAAGTGCCGGGATAGACGACGCGTGTAGACATGGGCTTTCCTTGTACTGTGTTTTGTCGGGCATTAATGATGCGCAGTATGCCGCAGATGCAAGGTGTGATGATAACAGTTCATCAATTGAGCAGCGCATTGTGCCAATGTCAGCAAGTAGCTTTTAGCGCTGGCAGCGCGCGCAAAACACCGTGCTGCGCGCACTCAAACGCACCTCGGTCAGCGGCTTATGGCAGCGCAGGCAGGGCTCACCGGCACGGCCATAGACGCTCAATTCCTGCTGAAAATAGCCCGGCTCACCTTTGCCATTTACAAAGTCGCGCAGCGTTGTGCCGCCACGCTCAATGGCCTGCGCCAAGATCTCGCGCACGGCCGCGCTGAGTGCTTTATAGCGCGCTTGGCTAATACGCCCAGCCTCGCGTAGCGGGTGAATGCCGACGCGAAACAGCGCTTCATTGGCGTAAATATTGCCAACGCCGACCACCACATGGCTATCCATAAGAAAGCTTTTAATGGGCGCTGATTTTCCGCGGCTGAGGCGAAACAGATGCTGATCATCGAAGGCCTCGCTTAATGGCTCGGGTCCGAGAGATGCTAGCAATGGGTGCTGCTCGACTGGTTGCTCTACCCAGAGGCAGCAGCCGAAGCGCCGTGGATCATGGTAGCGCAACTCCCATTGCGGCTCGGCGTCGAGGTCATCCTCGCGATTGCTGAGGCTAAACACGAGGTGGTCATGGGTTTTGCGGTCGGTACCGGGTTCAACTAAGCGCAGGCTGCCGGACATGCCCAAATGCACCATAAGCACGCCAGTGTGACCGTTGGCCTCTTGCTCGCAATACAGTAGCAAGTATTTGCCACGTCTCTCGATGCGCTGAATGAGGCGGCCAGTGAGAGTGTCGGCTAAAGATTCGGGCACAGGCCAGCGCAGGCGTGCGTTATGTACGGCAACTTCACTAACGCGGCGGCCGACACAATGCGGCGTGAGACCTTGGCGGGTGGTTTCTACTTCGGGTAATTCAGGCATGGCATGTTGGCGTGGCAGGCTAGAGGCGCAAGCGTAACCCATGTGCGATGAGATCGCGCAAGACCGAGCGCACCATGGTCGCGACTTCCTGCGGCTTGGCCTGTGGCATGGCACTACAAACGCGGGCAATGAGTTCAGAGAGTGCGAGCGGTGCTTCTGCCTGCGTTAGCGCTTCGAGCAAAAAGGCGGCAAACGGCGTGATTTCATGCACGTGCAATGAAAGCGCTGCGTCATCGGCACGCAAGGCCATTAAGCAGGCAGATTCTTGTTTCACTGCGCTTAGATCTGTGTCTTCGCGCCATTCGTGCACACGCCATTGGTAGGCTAGCGCCCACGCAGGTCCTGCGAGCTGAAATTGCGGGTCATGATCGGCTGAGAGCGCCTCATTCAAAGCGTTGGTATCGACGCCTAAAGTCATTGGGCGCTCGTCGATATCAGCCACCAGCTCCATCCATTCGTAATGCATGAGCGACTCAAGCCAGGGCAGGGCGAGTAGCTCGGGCCAGTCTAGGCTTTCCGTAAATTCCCTAAAATGCAGCGAAATATCGTAAAAAAATGGCGAAGTGCACTGAAAATCGGCGAAAAACCGATTAGTAAGTCGCGACCACAGATCCTCGCCTAACTGTGCTTTGGCGATAGGAAAGGTGATATCGACAAAAGTAATGACGTTGTTAAATAGCAGCTCACGATAAGTCGCCAAGCCCTCTGTCTTAATGCCAGCGGGTCCACTGGCTGCTTCGGGGTCGCATAAATGTGCCGTGAAGGCGTATTGCAGCCGTTGAAATTCTTGCAGGTTGATAGATTGCGGCTTGGTTTGCGGTGTGCTGGCAGATTTGGTTTGCGGCGCATTCACCGCATCGGCCTCAGTCGAGATAGGCGCTTTAAGCGGCACGGCTAATGGCCCGTGTTTGTGCGCTGCGAATCAGCTGCATTTCGCTGAGCAGATCGGCCAGGGGCGGAATATTAAAATCACGCTCAAGCAATGTTGGCAGCACGCCAAAGTGCGCATAGGCCTGATCAAGCAGCACCCAGACATCATCACAAACTGCGTCGCCGTGCGTGTCGATGCGCAAATCATCGGCCTCGCGATAATGCCCAGCGATATGCACATAGCTAATGCGCTCAGCCGGTAAGGCGAGCAGGTATTCACGGGCATTAAAGCCATGGTTGATGCTATTGACGAAAATATTGTTCACATCCAACAACAAACCGCAGTCGGCAGCTTTTAGGACTTCGCTGACAAATTCGTGCTCGACCATTTCTGAGCCGGGCGTGGCATAGGTCGAGACATTTTCCAAAATTAAGCGACGACCTAAAATGTCCTGTGCTTGGCGCACGCGAGCGGCGACATAGTCCACGGCTTCACGCGTCATTGGGATAGGCAGCAAATCGTAGAGATGGCCTTGATCGCCGGTATAACTTAAATGTTCGGAATAGGCGCGAATCTGGTGAGTATTGAGAAAGTCACGGATGCGCTTAAGTAAATCAGTGTCGAGTGGCGCAGGACCGCCAATAGACAGCGATAAGCCGTGGCATAGAAAGGGATAGCGCTCGGTGAGTTGGCGTAAGTCGCGGGCATAGCGGCCGCCAAGACCAATCCAGTTTTCCGGCGCAATCTCAAAAAAATCGGGGCGCGTAGCATTCGTGATGGCCTCCGACTCGGTTATAAACTCAGCCATAAAGCTGCGTCGCAAACCGAGGCCGGTGCCCGTCACCGGAAAACGTGACTCAGCGCGAGAGACGTTCATCCGACTATCAACGACTTACTTTTTAGCGCCGCATTTAGCTTCGCCGCACTTACCTTCGTGTGCTGCTTTTTCTGCGCCACACTTTGCTTCAGCAGCTTTTGAAGCGGCTTCAGCTTTGGCAGCACCACACTTGGCTTCTTCAGCTTTCTTTGCGCCACAGCTAGCTTGAGTAGCTTCGGTTTTGGCGCCGCATTTGGCTTCAGCAGCCTTAGCGGCGGCAGTATCGCCAGCATGCACAACGCCAGTCATTGAGAGAGCCAACATGGCGGCGATTGGAGTCAGAGTCTGTAGCTTTTTCATCGGTATTACCTCAAAAGTTAGGACGCTTGGCATCGTGTTTGCGCCATCGTCACAGCTTAGACAACGGCGCAAGCGGCAACGTTACATACAAAAAGAAACATTTTTCGTTCTGTTGGCGAGTATGGCGAAGTCAAAGTCAGAGCTTGTGCCCAGCCATTACTTACGGCTGGGCACAAGATCATCGTAAAGCAGTGATTAGTGAGGATGCGTGTGGTTATGCGCTTCTAGTGCGTTCAGCCAAGCTTGGATCTGCTCTTCGCTCACAGGCTTGGCTTCACGCTTACGCAAAGCTATCAGCATGGTGATGATTTGAATGACTGCGCGCCTACAGTTAGCGCAGCGCACCACATGCCAGGTCACTAGTAGGTTGGTTTTAATTGGCAATGCACCGGATAAAAACTCGGTAGCATTAGTGCCGACATCACGACAATTTAGCATTCGCCTGTCTCCTCGTAATGCGACACCATAGTAAATACGCGAATTCGCGCCCTGTGCAGCAACACACGAAAGTTAGACGGCGAAATGGCCAAGGTGTTACAAATTTCTTTCGGGGAAAGCCCCTCAATATCCTTTAGCGTCAATGCCATGCGTTGGCCATCTGGTAAGTCGGCCATGTGATGGTCTAGGCAGTCTTGCAGCACATGTGCCTCAAGCAAAGCTTGCGGCGTGTCATCGGTCCAGCGTTGAAATTGCACGCCCCATTGCACGCCAAACGGTCCGCCAGGAACAAAGGCATTGGCTAATGGGTCGTGCTCGCCCTCCAGGCCCTCTAACGACACTTCGCGTTTTTGGCTGCGAATGATGTTGTAAGACTTGTTCATGGCAATGCGCACGAGCCACGTTTTTAGGCCGGAGCGACCTTCAAAATTGGCGATGGCGGAGTAGGCCGAGATCCAGCTCTCTTGCACGGCATCTTCAGCATGGCTTGGCGCAATGCTACGTGCGGCGGCGACCATCGCGCCACCAAAACGACGCATGGCCTCACCCCAGGCCGATTGTTGGCCTTTGCGCAGTGCAGCGAGTAATTCGCGCTCGCTGCTATCAGCGTTAATTTTCGTTTCGGTGGCAGTGGCCATCCGCAGACTCCCTCTAGCTATTATTTTTGGACGTTGAGTTGCTGTGAGCCTACCCAGTGACGGGCAAACTGATGTGCCACGCGTCCGCTGCGTGAGGCCCGCGTTTGAGCCCAGCGTAGGGCCTCTCCGCGGATGGTTTTATTCCATTCGGTGTAGCCAAGTTGCTGCAAATGATGCTGCACCAAGCGTTCGTAGTCGGCTTGCGTAAAGGCTAAAAATGATAACCAAAGGCCGAAGCGCTCTGACAATGAGATTTTCTCTTCAGTCGATTCGCCGGGATGCACTTCGTCGTCTATCCACTGAAATTCGCGGTTATCGGCATGTACAGTGGGCATGAGAAAGCGGCGATTGCTGGTGGCGTAGATGAGCACGTTATCGGCCGGCGCTTCAATGCCGCCATCAAGTGCGGTTTTTAAGGCAATAAGTGCTGGATCGGCGTTGGCTACTGAAAAATCATCAACATATAAAATAAAGCGCTCGGCCTTGCCGCGCAGTGGCGCGACAATTTCCGGCAAATCGATGAGGTCATGTGGTGGCACTTCGATCAGGCGCAGGCCATCGTTGGCAAACTCATTGAGCAGTGCTTTCACGAGGCTGGATTTGCCGGTGCCACGTGCGCCGGTCATTAGGGCGTGATTGGCGGGCAGGCCGGCGACAAACTGGGCGGTATTTTCACGCAAGGCGGCTTTTTGGCGATCGATGCCAAGCAGATCATCAAGACGAATAGTGTCGATGCGCTCGATTGCTTGCAGGGCATGGTGACGCCAGCGCCAGGCGAGGGTAGTGGTGTTGTTCATAAGGCTCAACAATGAAAACAGAGTTCGAGTATAGGATGAACACAGTGTGTTTACAGATTGGACAAAGCACAATGCGAGTTAATATCGCACAAGTAGTGAGCAATGACAGTCGCTAGAGCGACGAAAAGGAAAAATGGAGATACAAAAAAGCCCGAACACGTCGGGCCTTTTTGCGAGAAGCTGCAACTAATTGCTAGGAAGCGGCAATTACTTGATTTTGGCTTCTTTGAACATCACGTGTTGACGGATTTTGGGATCAAATTTTTTGATCTCCATTTTTTCCGGCATGGTGCGTTTGTTCTTGGTTGTTGTGTAGAAATAGCCAGTGCCAGCAGTGGACACAAGACGAATCTTATCGCGCATGATGTGACTCCTTTACCAGCGGCTTAAACAGTAACGCCCTGAGCGCGCAGATCAGCAACGATCACGTCAACACCCAGTTTGTCGATAGTACGCATGCCTTTAGTGGTCACGCGCAGACGCACGAAGCGCTTTTCGCTTTCCAGCCAAAAACGTTTGTAGTGCAAATTCGGTTCGAAGCGACGCTTCGTTTTGTTGTTCGCGTGCGATACGTTGTTGCCAACCACCGGACGCTTGCCTGTAACTTGGCAAACCTTGGACATTTTCAGTCTCCGCAATTCATTCAGCTCGCCGCCTAAACGGCGACCGAAGCGAGGGCGCGATTTATACCAGAACAAGGCGCGCGCTTCAACGTAAACGGCGAAATTTTGTGTCAGATCGCCTATATTTGGCGTTTTCTACGATTCGCCGCGAGTAAAACAGAGAAATTACGCATGAGCAGAGAGATTATTTCATTGAAGCTAAGCGGTGCAAAGCGCATGCAGAGTGCCGTCGCTAAAACAGCATTGCCGGCGGTCCTTCGCGCCACGATGCGTCCTTTATGGGCAAGCAAAATTCCTGTGCCTACCATGCGCAGCCTCACGGAAGGCCTGTTGCGCTATGGCTTGATACCCCGCGCAGCAAAAATTAGCAGCACTCGATTAGCCGGGCGTGACTGTGAGTTGATCACGCCGGCAGCAGGTGCCAGCGAGCAAGTATTGTTTTATGTCCATGGTGGCGGCTATGTCGCTTGTTCGCCGCGTACGCATCGGCCTTTAACTAGTCGCCTGTGTTTGGCATTACAAGCTACAACTTATGTGCCGAGTTATCGCTTAGCGCCAGAAGCTCCATATCCTGGTGGGCTCGATGATGTGCATCAAAGCTATCTTGCGCTGTTGAAAAAGGGAGTTTCGCCCGAGCACATCACACTAATGGGCGACTCTGCTGGCGGTGGTATGGCGCTAGCGCTGGCGCTGCGTTTGCGTGATCGTGGCGAGCCGCTACCAGCGCGTATGGCATTGATTTCGCCTTGGGTCGATCTCACGCTGCAAGGCGAGTCGCTGCAAACTAAAAATGATCTAGACCCGATGCTTAGTCAGGCATGGATATATGCCAAAACGCCGCTCTATTTAGGCAAAACGCCTGCTGATGACCCCGGCGTGTCACCACTATTTGCTGACCTGAAGGGTTTGCCGAAGACATTAGTGCAAGTTGGCACGAATGAGATTTTGCTGAGCGACTCGGAGCGCTTAAAGGTGCGCGCAGATGCCAGCGGCTGGGAATTGCAGTTAACGGTGTGGGATGGCATGTGGCATGACTTCCAAATGCTGGCCGATATGCTGCCAGAGGCGAATGCCGCGATTGAGGCTATTGCCGAGTTTGTTGAGAGCACGAAATAGTCGCGGGCTCTCGTTGAGGTGCTGGTGCAGCGCGCATCCGCAATTCAGCCGAGTGATCTAAATGCGCTAGCTCGTCGCCCGTGCGAGCTGGCGCTGAGCCTGCCAATGCGCCCGATAGTCGCCTGGCGTCATCCCGGTCCAATGCTTAAACGCCTTAATAAACACCGCCGCCTCGCGAAAGCCAACCTCTCGCGCCACTGCGTTGATGCTGGTTTGTGGCTCGCGTAGCAGCGCCATGGCATGTTCTCGGCGCAGCTCATCCTTAATTTCCTGATAGCGCGTGCCCTCGGCTAATAGCTGTCGGCGCAATGTGCGGCCAGTCATAAATAACTCGCCAGCGACAACATCTAGGCTAGGAAGATCGGCCATGCCGCCTTGCACCAATCGGCTGCGCACGCGATGACTGAGGCTGCCCTGAAACACCGGCTTGATGAAAAACCCCAGCGGCAACTCACGGATTAAGGCTTTCAGCTCATCTCGACTGCGTGTGACTGGCAGCGCCAAGACACGGGCGTCGAAATGCAGCGCGGTGCGGTCTTGGTTGAAATGATGCGGGCAGGGATAGAGCTGATGGTACTCGGCCTCATGCGGCGGCGGTGGATAACTAAAATGCGTATCGGTGAGCAAAATGCGGCGGTTAATGAGCCAGCAGGCGAAGCGATACCAGCACAGCAGTATGGTTTCGGTGAGCACGTGGCCAGGGTCGCGCTCAGGCTCGCGCAGGCGCAACTCGAACTCAGCGATGTCGTCGCGCTCACTCAGGCGCAGCGAAATGCTATCGGTGAGTACGCGATAAAAGTGTGTGCCTTGGCTTAGCGCCTGACCCAAGGTGTCGGCACTGAGCACACTGTGCATCATCAATGGGAAAGTGCCAACGCGACTAGGTTCGGCAGTAAAGCCCATAAACTCATCATTGCTGCAGCGCCACAGGGCGCGCATGAGGTTGGCGAATTGCAGCGGTAATAGGCGCCCGCTAGTGTCTTCTAGCCAATGGCTGGGAATGCCGGCCTCTTGCAATAAAAGCTCAGGATCGAGCCCGGAGTTAATGGCGTGTTGCAGCATGGCTGGCACAACGTGGCCAGAAACGGTCTGATGTAGCGGATTCATAGCGGCTTCCTGCGCACGGCGTCTCGTGTCCCAATTTACAAGCAAAAAAAGCTATAGATCGGTAGGATAGCGATTTTATTGCCAATAGGTGTCCGAATTTATCAATTTTCTAGCCGAATTTCACATTGCCCCCAACCCTTAAGCTAGCCACACTCGCAGTCGTTCAATTTAGCCTGAAATAAAGGTGTGTTATGCATTATCCAACCCTAAATCATGATCTCGGCGAAACCATCGATGCCCTACGTGACAGTGTGCGTCAGTTCGTCGATGCCGAAATTCGGCCAATTGCCGACGCCGTCGATCGTGATAATGAGTTCCCCATGCCGCTATGGCGCAAGCTCGGCGAGATGGGCTTGCTCGGCATCACTGCACCCGAAGAGTTTGGCGGCGCCAACTTAGGCTATTTGGCCCATACCGTGGTTGTAGAAGAAATCAGTCGTGCCTCGGCATCGATAGGCCTGTCGTACGGTGCCCACTCCAATCTTTGTGTGAATCAATTAACCAAGAATGGCTCTCGTGAGCAGCAGCAAAAGTATCTGCCCAAGCTCATCAGCGGCGAGCATGTCGGTGCCTTGGCGATGTCCGAGCCCAATGCTGGCTCAGATGTGGTGAGCATGAAGCTGCGTGCCGATTTGCATGGCGATCATTACCTGCTCAATGGCAACAAAATGTGGATCACCAATGGCCCCGATGCCGATGTGCTGGTGGTGTATGCGAAAACCGATGTGACCGCCGGCCCGCGTGGCATCACGGCGTTCATCATCGAAAAGGGCATGCCTGGCTTTAGTACGGCGCAGAAGCTCGACAAACTCGGCATGCGCGGTTCCAACACCTGTGAATTAGTCTTCCAAGACTGCAAAGTGCCGGTGGAGAACGTGCTGGGCAATGTGGGCCGTGGTGTCAATGTTTTGATGTCGGGTCTGGATTTCGAGCGCGTGGTACTCGCTGGCGGCCCGGTTGGCCTCATGCAAGCTTGCCTTGATGTCGTGCTGCCCTATGTGCATGAACGTAAACAGTTTGGTCAATCCATTGGTGAGTTTCAGCTCATGCAAGGCAAGCTCGCCGATATGTATGTCGCGCTGAGCACCAGCAAGGCCTATCTCTACAGTGTGGCTAAAGCCTGCGACCGTGGCGAGACCACGCGCAAAGACGCCGCTGGGGTGATTTTGTATACCGCTGAGCAGGCCACGTGGATGGCTGGACAAGCCATTCAAGCCTTAGGTGGCAATGGTTATATGAACGAAAACCCCTGTGGCCGCTTTTGGCGCGATGCCAAGTTGTATGAAATTGGTGCAGGAACCTCTGAGATTCGCCGCATGCTCATTGGCCGTGAACTGTTTGCTGAAACTCTTTAATTGCAGTCGGAGATTGCTATGAAATCCATTCGTATCGGTTGTGCCTCGGCGTTTTGGGGTGACACCTCCACGGCTGCTGAGCAGCTCGTTAGTCACGGTAAGCTCGATTACTTAGTGTTCGATTATTTGGCCGAAGTCACCATGTCGATTTTGGCGGTGCAACGCATGAAGGATCCGGCTCAGGGCTATGCGCGCGACTTCGTTGAAGTAATGACGCCATTGCTCACACAAGTTAAAGAGCAAAGCATAAAAGTCATCAGCAATGCGGGTGGCATGAACGTGGGTGCCTGCCGTGATGCGCTAGTCGCTGCGGCAACCAGTGCGGGCATTAAACTGCGCATTGCCGTGGTCGAGGGCGATGACCTAACCGCGCGCCAAGGTGAGTTCCGCGACGCAGGCATTACCGAAATGGAAACAGGCTCGGCATTCCCTGGAATGTTAGTGAGTATGAACGCTTACCTCGGTGCGCCAGCCATTGCCGAAGCCTTGCGCCAAGGCGCTGATGTTGTCATCACCGGTCGCGGTGTTGATAGTGCGGTTACGTTGGCGCCCATGATGTATGAGTTTGGCTGGACGGCCACTGATTACGACAAGCTGGCCCAGGGTTCACTGGCCGGTCACATCATCGAGTGTGGCGCGCAATGTACGGGCGGTAACTTCACCGACTGGGAAACCGTCTCCGATGGCTACGAAAACATGGGATTTCCTTTCATCGATGTGCGTGAGGATGGCTCATTCTTGGTCGGCAAACCGGAAGGCACGGGCGGTGCCGTTACCCTCGGCACGGTTGGCGAGCAAATGCTCTACGAAATTGGCGATCCACGCGCCTATTTATTGCCCGATGTGCGCTGCGATTTCACCACGGCGCGTCTGACGCAAGTTGGCAAAGACTCGGTTTTGGTCGAAGGCGCTACCGGTTATGCACCACCAGATACGTATAAAGTGTCCGGCACTACGCCACGAGGCAATCGTATTACCTCGACGTTTTTAATGGGTGGTCGCGAAGCGCCCGCCAAAGCTCAGCGTGTTGCTGACGCCTTAATTAAGAAATGCGAAGCGCTATTTGCCAGTAAAGGCTGGGGGCCATTCAGTGAGACGTCGGTAGAGTTGCTAGGCTCGGAAAGTATGTATGGCGCGAACGCGCGTGAAGGCGCATTGGCCACGCGTGAAGTCATTGTGAAAATTGCCGCTAAGCATAAAGAGAAAGCCGCCTTGGTGCTGTTTTCGAAAGAGTTGGCGCAAGCCGCAACGGGTATGGCGCCGGGCCTCACAGGCTATTTCGGCGGTCGTCCCAGCGTGCAGCCCGTAGTGCAGCTGTGGTCATGCAAAGTGCTGAAACGCGATGTCGCCATTACCGTCGATTTTGAGGGCGTGCGTACGCCTATCGTGGTCGAAGAAGGTTTGCCATTTGATGCGGGGCAGCTCACGCCACAAGCCGCAGGTGAGATCTGGGCGGCTACAGCCGATGCCGTGAACGTGCCGTTGATTCGTTTGGCAGTTGCTCGCAGTGGCGATAAAGGTGATCACGGCAATATTGGCGTGATGGCGCGCAAACCTGAGTACGTGAAGTACTTACGTGCCGCACTCACCGAGGCTAATGTCGCTAGCTATTTTGCCCATACCTTGGCGGCCAATAGCACCGTGACACGTTGGGAGCTGCCGGCTAGCAACAGCATGAACTTCTTGCTCAAGCATGCCTTGGGCGGTGGCGGTATTGCCTCATTGCGTACTGACCCACAAGGCAAATGTTTTGCGCAAATGCTGCTCGATTATGACATTGCCGTGCCTGCTGAGCTCGCGGCTAGCTTGCCGGCTATTAATGATCCGGTGCGCGGCTGAGCCATTTTAAAAAGCGCCGACGGTACTGACTGAAGAGATGACTAATGACTATTTTAGAATCGCGAATTAACCCGCAAGACGACACCTTCAAGGCCAATCGAGAGGGCATGTTTGATGCCATCAATGCCTTGCGCGCCGTTGAAAGCTCGGTGATTGCCACCGAAGAAAAAGCTCGTGCGAAATATCATAAGCGCGGGCAGATGCTGCCGCGCGAACGTGTGCACTTACTGCTAGATCGTGGTTCGCCATTTATGGAGCTATCGACGCTCTGCGGCTACAAAATGCATGACGATAAAGATGGCTCACTGGCGGGCGGTAATACCATCGCAGGCATTGGCTATGTGGAAGGTGTGCGCTGCCTGATTGTGGCGTCAAACAGCGCCATCAAAGGCGGCACCATGACACCATTTGGCGTGCAAAAAACCCTACGCCTGCAAGAGATTGCGCTACAGCAAAAGCTGCCGGTGATCTCGCTCATTGAGTCTGGTGGTGCCAACCTGATGTATCAGGCGGAGCTGTTTATTCCGGGCGGCAAAACCTTCGCTAACCAAGCACGCTTATCGGCGGCAGGCATTCCGCAAGTCACGGTGGTGCATGGTTCGTCGACCGCCGGTGGTGCCTATATGCCTGGTCTGTCGGACTACGTGGTGATGGTGCGTAAGAAGGCCAAAGTGTTTTTGGCTGGCCCACCGTTGTTATTGGCGGCGACGGGTGAAGTGGCTATCGATGAAGATTTGGGCGGTGCTGAAATGCATACCCAGCAAGCCGGTACGGCCGAGTTTTTGGCCGAAAGCGATGCCGACGGCATTCGTCTGGCACGAGAAATTGTTCGAGGCCTGCACTGGAATGCCGACAAGCCCGAGGTGCCGCGTTTAGTGGCAAAAGCGCCTCGCTATGACATCGATGAGCTCTGCGGCGTGGTCTCTAGCGATTACCGCAAACCATTTGATTGCCGCGAAGTTATTGCACGCTTAGTCGATGATTCCGAGTTCTTGGAGTTTAAGTCTGAGTACGACAAACAAACCGTCTGCGGCCGCGCTGTGATTGATGGTCATGCGGTCGGCATTATTTCCAACAACGGCCCCATCACCACCGCCGGTGCAACCAAAGCGGGGCAGTTTATTCAGCTTTGCTGTCACGCCAATGTGCCAATCGTCTACTTGATGAACACCACCGGCTATATGGTCGGCTCAGCCTCGGAGCAGGGTGGCATCGTGAAGCATGGCTCGAAAATGATTCAGGCTGTGGCCAATGCCACCGTGCCGCAAATCACGCTGGTGATGGGTGGCAGTTTCGGTGCTGGCAACTACGGCATGTGTGGCCGCGGATTTGGCCCGCACTTTATTTTCGCCTGGCCAAACTCACGCACTGCCGTGATGGGTGGCGAGCAAGCCGCGAAAGTGATGTCGATCATCACTAGAGAAAAATGGGTGAAGCAGGGCAAGGAAATCGGCGAGCAAGAAGAGGGCATCTTGAAAATGTTGGAGATGCAGATCATCAACAAATTTGATGAAGACTCGCACCCTTTTGCCGCCTCAGCGCGCCTCTTTGATGACGGCATTATTGATCCGCGTGATAGTCGCCGCGTGCTTGCCTTGACCTTATCGGTGTGCCGCGAAGCTCAGCGCCGTGAATTGCGCCCCAATAGCTTTGGCGTGGCCCGCTTCTAAGGCGCTGAGAAGGAGAAATCTATGTTACCTAGCTGCCAATTTTTACATCTCAGCCATGATGAAAGTGCCGGCATTTTACGCGTCACGCTAAACCGCCCGGATGCACGAAATGCGCTCACGGTGGAGATGCTCGCTGAGCTTATCGCGCTGTTTGAGCACTTAAAGACTCGCGATGATTTGCGCGTGGTACTGATGCGTGGTCACGGTGGCCACTTCTGCGCTGGTGCTGACTTAAAAGGCGTTTTTGGCGATGCGCAAAAGCCGGTAATCGCTGGTGAAAAAGATCCTGTGGTGACCATGAACCGTGCTTTTGGTGAGATGCTGCGCGTGGCTGAACGCATCCCACAAGTGCTGATTACGGTGCTCGAGGGCGGCGTGCTGGGCGGTGGTTTTGGTCTGGCCTGCGTGTCAGATATTGCGCTGGCGCATCAAGCAGCCAAGTTCGGCATGCCAGAGACCTCTCGTGGCTTGCCACCTGCGCAAATCGCACCCTTTGTGGTGCAGCGCATGGGTCTCACGCAAGCGCGTCGCTTGTGTTTAACCAGCGCCCAATTTAATGGCGAAGCGGCCTTGCGCTACGGCCTGGTGCATGAGGTCTTTGCCGATGAGGCCGCGCTCAATAGCGTGCTTGCCGATACGCTCAACCAGGTACTGCGCTGCGCGCCAGCGGCGAATGCGCGCACCAAAGATATTTTGCTCAGCGTTGGTCATATCGACCCCGATGAGGTGCTGGATAACGCCGCGATGCATTTCGCCGCCTGCGTGCGTAGCCCTGAAGCACCGGAAGGTATTGGCGCATTTTTGCAAAAACGCCAAGCCAACTGGGCTCATACCTTCACGGCCGATGATGTCGCACAAGCGCAAGCTGCGGTGACTCAAGCCATTACAGAAAAGACTGTTCAGGAGACGGCACCATGAGCCGCTTTGATACCGTATTAATTGCCAACCGTGGCGAGATCGCTGCGCGCATCATTCGAGGCTGCCGCAGCCAAGGTTACACAACGGTCGCCGTTTATAGCGATGCCGATGCTCAGGCGCGTCATGTGCTCGAGGCCGATACCGCTGTGCGTATTGGCCCCGGTCCGGTGGGCGAGTCTTATTTGTCCATTGAAAAATTGATTGAAGCGGCAAAAGCCTCTGGCGCTGGCGCGATTCATCCTGGCTATGGCTTTTTGTCGGAGCGCCACGATTTCGCGCAGGCCGTGCAAGGTGCTGGCCTTGTGTTTATCGGGCCAGACCCCGATGCGATTGAGGCCATGGGTAATAAAAGCGCGTCGAAAGAGCGCATGATTGCCGCCGGTGTGCCGTGCGTGCCGGGCTATCAAGGCGCTGGCCAAGAAGACGATTTGCTGGTGGCTGAGGCCATCAAAGTTGGGCTACCGGTGATGGTGAAAGCGGCTTCCGGTGGCGGTGGCCGAGGCATGCGTTTGGTGCATGAGGAGTCGGAATTAAAAGCGGCCATTCAGTCGGCGCGTAGCGAAGCCACGAACGCCTTTGGCGATGGCCAACTGCTGATCGAGAAGGCCGTGCTCAATGCCCGCCATGTCGAAATTCAGATTTTTGGCGACCGTCATGGCAACGTTGTGCACTTAGGCGAGCGGGATTGCTCGGTACAGCGCCGCAATCAAAAAGTCATTGAAGAGGCGCCATCGCCTGCGGTGAGCAGCGAGCTGCGTGCGCGCATGGGCGAGGCTGCCGTGGCCGCCGCTAAAGCCGTCAATTATGTCGGTGCGGGTACGGTGGAGTTCATGCTCGCGGCCACTGGTGAGTTCTATTTTCTTGAGATGAACACGCGCTTGCAGGTTGAGCACCCTGTGACCGAAATGATTCATGACGTTGATCTGGTGGCTTGGCAGCTCATGGTGGCCAATGGCGATCCATTGCCGATGACACAGGCCGAGATCGATGCGCGCCGTCATGGCCACGCCATCGAAGTGCGCTTATGTGCCGAAGATCCGTCCGCAGGCTTCCTGCCGCAAACTGGTCGCGTATTGACCTGGCACACGCCCTCTGGTGATGGTCTACGCGCAGATCATTGTGTCATTGAAGGCGGCGTCATTTCTCCATTCTATGACTCGCTACAGGGCAAGCTCATGGCCTGGGGCGAGACTCGATTGCAAGCCATACAAAAACTCATTGCCATGCTTGGCGATACCGCACTGCTGGGTCTGGCGAGCAACCGCGACTTTCTCATTGAGCTGCTATCGCAACCTGAGTTTCAAGGCCCAGGCGTGACCACCAGCTTTATTGCCGACCGATACCCTGCTGAGCGCATCAAAGCCTTGGGCGAGCCAGACAATGTGCATCAAGCCTTAGCGGCGGCGTTGGTGGTGGAAACTGATGCCCTAGCGCTGCAAAAGGCTAATGATCTCGACGCCACCTTGTTGAGTTGGCATAGCGCCAATACGGCACCAGTGGTGATGAAGCTTGCGCGTGGCGAGAAAACGGCGGTGCTCGAAGTCGAATGCCTGCCTAATCGCGAATACCGCACCGACATCATCACCACGCAAGATGAGCAGGATGAAGCCGCTCGTGCCGTGCGCTTACTTAGCATCGATGGTTCACGGGTGAGCTATATGTCCGAGGGTCGCCGTTTGCAGGCGCATTTTGCTCGCCAAGGCAGCCAATTGTGGCTAGCCACGCCAACCTGCACGGCCTGTTACGAGGACATGACGTATCAACCTGAGCAAGGTGCTGAAGCGGGCAGCGATGGCCGAATTCTGGCGCCTATCGACGGCAAGGTGATGACCGTTTCTGTTGTTCCCGGGCAAGTCGTCGCCAAAGGTGAGCTGCTGTTAGTGCTAGAGGCGATGAAAATGGAGTTCCGCCTACAAGCTCCAGTGGCCGGCATCGTGGAGCTAGTGAATGCGGGTGTCGGCGCGCAAGTTGCCTTGCGCCAGCTGATTGTTCAGATCACACCTGATGAGGTGCCTGCCGAGTAAAACATCGAAGCGCTTGTCGCCGTGCTAATGCTCTTAAAATATAGAAGCACGGCTCAAGCTACGCTGTTGCAAATGACATAAATACAACTTATGTTCGATTCAAAGAATAATAAGAGTAGTTTGCTATGCGTAGCACCCCAGCATTCGTTATTTTGGCGCTCAGTGCAGCGCTAGCCGCCTGCGGCGGCTCATCAGATTCAAACGCTATTGCGACACAAAACCCCGAAGCCGCCAAAGAAGACACTTCGCCGCTTGCAGCACTCAGTGCCGTTCCATTGATTGGCGGTGTCTTGGGCGATGTCGCCGGTGGCGTGCCCGATGATCCTAAGTGCGGTAGCTACGCGTCACCATCAGCGGAGTTTGCCGCCTGTGAAGCCAAAAATTTTGCACGAATAAGCGAAGCCCCTCGCGAACAGTTAACCAACCCCATTTTTGTCCAACGCTTACTTGAGCTAGGCCTAGCCAACACAGGGGACTACTTGATGCGTGCGCTCAGTGACCCGAGTCGGTTATTACTGAGCCCTCCCATGAGTGTCTCGCTAAACACGCCGCTAACCCCTTTGTGTGCAACGTATGCATTGCCCTGTTCAGGCGATCCATTCCGCTACCCAGACATCGATCCGTTTTACAAAAATGAAGCCGTTGTGGAAAAAGTCGATTTCTATGACCGCGACTGTGCGCGTTTATCTGGTCGCGTTTGGCGCCCAATCCATAGCAATGGCAAGTTATTACCGACTGTCGTCATTGATAATGGTTCTGTGCAGGCGCCCGAGCCACTGTACTGGTGGATGGCGCAGGCCTTAGTGCGCAGCGGGTATGCGGTGATGACATTCGACCCGCGTGGCCAAGGCCGATCCGATCAGCAAACACCGACATTTGGTCAGGGCACCAACATTAATCCCGCCGTGTTTTGGGAAGGCTTGGTCGATGCGATAGATTTCTTTCGTTCAACGCCAGAAAAGCCATACCCGCATAACGCGACCTGCCAAGCGAGCTATCCGACCGAAGTCACCACATATAACCCACAATACGCCGTACAAGATAAAGATCGCTTAGGCATTGTTGGTCACTCTTTAGGTGGTACAGGCGTGAGTGTCGTGCAGTCATACGGTGCCACCGGTGCTGATCCATGGCCCGGCCTCATGGACGCTGATAATCCAGTCGATGCAGTTGTTGCGTGGGATGGCTTGGCTACACCTGGTGCTGATGGTGGCGGCTTTATTCCAAGTATGAGTGAGCAGCCTCCAGTAGTGCCGCGCGTGCCTAGCATGGGGCAAAACAGTGAGTACGGTCTTGCGCCTATGCCCAATTTGCAAGCTCCTGATCCTGAGGCGAAGCTCGGCCCATTCCGTGCCTGGCAAGCGGCAGGTGTGCCGGCGTATGAATTCACTATTCGTGGCTCAACGCACTTTGAATGGTCATTAATCCCATTATTCCCGGCAACGTCGTGGTGCCCCGAGGTTATTGATAACAAGTGTGTTGGTGGATGGGGTCGCCCGATGGCTGAGTTCTTTAGCTTGGCTTGGCTAGATCGCTGGCTAAAGCGCAGTGGTGAGGCGGGCTTTTCTGACGCCGATGCGCGCTTACAAAGCCAGAGTTTCAATGAGCGTTTAAGCTTTTATTCACGATCGGCTCGGGATTATCCTGCTAAGTCGGGCCAGCGCGTGCATTGCGAAAATTTATTAGAGGGCTGTGCGCTATGAAGACATATGGCAAGCGTTTCGGCTTTATGAACAACCCAGCCGTTGCCGCCGAGATCGCTAGCTTAGATGCGAAAAAAGACTGCCAGCGCATTACTCATCTACTCACGGCCTATGAGTTTTCCTGGGATATCACTCGCTCGCTAGAAGTCGCACTTTTTTACACGTATGGCAGCAACTCTGTCGCGAACTTGCTGGATAAAACCGGCGAGTTTGAAAGTCATGGCCAAAAGCGCTACGACGATACGCGCCTACTTATCGCTCACTTTATGGATACTGGTTGGGAGCATGGTGAGGGCGCTCGTGCCTTGGAGCGCATGAACAAAACACATGCAAATTATCGAATTCCACAAGATGATTTTCATTTCGTGCTGTGGACCTTCATCGAGTTTCCCATCAAATGGATGGCTAGTTACGCACGTCGTGCCATGACCGCGCATGAGCAATTAGCATGGTTTAACTTCTGGATAGGCATTGGCGAGCGCATGGGGCTAACAAATCTGCCCGCTACGAAAGCGGAGTTTGATGCTTCGGTCGATGCCTACTGCCAGCAGCATATGGTGCCCAATCCAGCCTCCACACGTGTAGCTGCAGCGACCGTGCGCATCATGGAGAATTGGTTACCCAAGCCGCTGCGAGGATTAGTGAGCCCATCGGTTTATGGCCTAATGGATGATGATCGCTTTATTGCCGCCGTGAGTCAGCAGCGACCATCAAAAGCTTTCGCCGCGATGGTGCGCACCAACCTGAAATTGCTTGGCAAAGTACGCAAGGTCTGGGCCATTGGTGCCTATCCACAATCGGTAAAAAGTACGCTCAATCGTACCTACCCAGGCAATCAATACGAGATCGAGCAATTACAGCCTGTGCACTTGCAGCGCCGTGAAGCGCGCGCTGTAGACAATGCGTTAGACTAAGTCGGTTTAGAGCAAATCGGAGCGCATACATGCGCAGCGTCTCGCTACACCCCATAGCCATTGTTTTATTAATCTTACGCATTGCCGCAGTGAGCGCGTGGTTGGTTGGCGAGTTGCATTGGGGCTCGCTAATGGCGGGTATTACCGCCGTATTGGGTTCACTATACTTTCCTCTAGTTGCCACTATTTTGGGCTGTATCGGTGCTGTGAAGGTATGGGGCTGGCCAATTTGGGTGGCGGTGCTCGTGTTTTTGCCCGGCGTGGTGCTGTCTATTGCGGCGCTGCTTGGCATTGGCGCGGCTGGTTTTATGGCTTGGCGCAAGCCGGAAGTGCGGCAGGCATTTCGTTGGGCGAAGGGTCAGCGCGCTCAGCAGGAACGTTATGCCGGCGGC
>CAXIBK010000003.1:0-32439 GCA_964022225.1 uncultured Paraperlucidibaca sp. | reverse complement strand
CAAGCAAGCCCGGCGCGGCTTGCGTTAGGTGCTGAAACAGCGGGTGCGCATCTGGGCCATTGACGTCGATTTTGGCAAACATCGGAAAAGTCACGCCGTAGTCGATGCTACAAAACTGGGCGATTTCACTATCGCTACCGGGGTCTTGGTTTAGAAACTGATTGCAGGGAAAGCCCAGTACAACAAAGCCTTTGTCATGAAAGCGCTGAAATACAGCCTCTAAGCCAGTGAACTGCGGCGTGAAACCACATTTGCTCGCCGTGTTTACAACCAAAACCACTTGGCCTTCGTAGTCTTTTAATGACACCGTTTCGCCATCAATTCGCTTTGCTGAAAAATCGCCTAATGTGCTCATTTACTATCCTGTTTTGTGAGAGATTGCCGCGCTTAATTGCGAGGCTTAAGTGTTAACGATGCAGAGTTAATGCAATAGCGTAAGCCTGTTGGTGCCGGGCCATCAGGAAAAACATGGCCAAGATGAGCCTCACAAGCTTGGCAAGTGACTTCCACACGAGTCATACCATGACTGCTGTCTGTGTGCTCTGCTACAGCGTTGGTCATTTTTGGCTGATAGAAGCTGGGCCAGCCTGAACCCGAGTCATACTTTGTGGTTGAGTCAAACAGCGCCTCACCGCAGCAACGGCAGGTGTAAATACCATCAGCCTTACAGTTATTGTATTCGCCCGTAAAAGCTCGCTCAGTGCCTTTTTCACGGGTAATACGAAACTCATCTTCGCTCAGTTCTGCGCGCCACTGCGCCTCAGTTTTCTTCATGATGAGTAACTCCTATTGATTAAGCTAAAGCAAAACACTCACAGACTAAGCAGCATAATCGAGTGTTTTAACATGAAAGCCCATTTTCGACGATGAATTCTCTAACCACCAATATCAACAGCGCTATGGATTTGCACTAGAATGGGTGCTTAATTTGTAGGTGTGAGCGCTCATGGCCATTTCGAAATCGCTAAAACTCAAAGACGTCTGCTATGACATTCGTGGGCCGGTATTGAAAGCCGCCAACGTAATGGAAGAGCAAGGTCATCGCATCATTAAGCTAAACATTGGCAACCCTGCGCCGTTCGGCTTTGAGGCGCCACAAGAAATTCTCTCGGATGTCATTAGCAATTTGCCTAATGCCGTTGGTTATTGTGACTCAAAAGGCTTATTTGCTGCGCGCAAAGCAGTCGTGCACTACTACCAAACTAAAGGTATGCGCGGCGTGGATGTCGGCGATATTTATATTGGCAATGGCGTCTCTGAGCTCATCGTCATGGCCATGCAGGCATTACTGAATAACGATGATGAAATGCTCGTACCAGCACCAGACTATCCACTATGGACTGCCGCTGTCACTCTCTCTGGCGGCAATGCTGTGCATTACCTCTGTGATGAGGACAATGGCTGGTTTCCAGACTTAGCTGATATAGAGCGTAAAATCACGCCAAAAACCCGTGGTATTGTGGTGATCAACCCAAACAACCCAACTGGCGCGGTGTATTCACAAGAGATTCTTGAAGGCATTGTGGCGTTGGCGCGTAAGCATCAGTTGATCATTTTTGCCGATGAGATCTACGACAAAATTCTATATGACGAGGCGCACCACACCTCTATTGCCACCCTAGCCAATGATTTGCTCTGTATCACCTTCAATGGCTTATCAAAAAGCTATCGCGTAGCCGGCTTCCGCTCCGGCTGGCTGATGGTCAGTGGTGCTAAAGCCCAAGCCGCCGACTATATCGAAGGCTTGGACATGCTCGCCTCTATGCGTTTGTGTGCCAACGTGCAAGCGCAATTTGCTATTCAAACGGCATTGGGCGGCTATCAAAGCATCAATGATTTAATTCGCCCCGGTGGACGCCTTTACGAGCAGCGCGAACTGGCATGGAAAATGCTCACCGACATCCCCGGCGTAAGCTGCGTGAAGCCTCAAGGCGCGCTGTATTTATTCCCACGTTTAGACCCCGCCATTTATCCGATTAAGGATGATCAGGCGTTTATTCTGGAATTACTTAATGCCGAACGCGTACTACTGGTGCAAGGCACAGGCTTTAACTGGCCTAACCCTGATCATTTTCGCGTGGTGTTTTTGCCGCACCGCGAAGAGCTGATTGAGGCTATCAACCGTTTAGCTCGCTTTTTAGCCGATTATCGCCGCCGTCATGGCACCGAGGCGCTATTAGCAAACACCTGACACAAAATAAGTGCGGGATGACTTGAAAACATCATCTTGCGCCCCTAAGTTAACTACTGAATCTAACTATCTAGGAGCTTAAAAGCCCATGTTACGCATCTTCTTGTTCCTGCTCACCAACTTAGCCGTCATGGTGGTTGCTGGTGTTGTACTCAGCCTGCTAGGCGTGGGTTCAACACATGGCGCAGGCAATACCTTGCAATTGGGTAACCTGCTCATCATGTGCTTCGTGTTTGGCACAGTAGGTTCGCTGGTATCGTTGCTGCTATCGAAATGGATGGCTAAGCGCTCGATGGGCGTGCAGCTGATTGAAACCCCGCGCTCAAACGAAGAAAAATGGCTGTTTGATACTGTCGCTGAATTATCCGAGAAAGCTGGAATTAAAATGCCTGAAGTCGGTATTTTCCCCAGCTATCAGTCCAACGCCTTCGCCACTGGCTGGAATAAAAACGATGCCCTCGTTGCCGTCTCTTCCGGCCTACTACAACGCATGAATCGCGATGAAGTGCGCGCCGTTCTGGGCCACGAAATTGGTCATGTTGCCAATGGTGATATGGTCACCCTCGCACTCATTCAAGGCGTGGTGAACGCATTCGTGATGTTCTTCTCTCGCATCATCGGTAACTTCGTCGATCGCGTGGTGTTCAAAAACGAAGAAGGCCCAGGCATTGCCTATTTTGTTACCAGCATCGTGGCTGACATCGTGCTTGGCATTCTCGCCTCCACCATCGTGATGTACTTCTCACGCTACCGAGAGTTCCGTGCTGATGAAGCCGGTGCTCGTTTAGCTGGCCGCCAGTCGATGATTAATGCGCTGCGTGCCTTGCAACGTGAGCATGAAGTGCCAGATCAAATGCCTGCAGAAATGACAGCAATGGCTATTACTGCTGGTAAGCGCGAAGGTTTCAGCATTGCATCGCTGTTTATGTCGCACCCGCCATTAGAGAAGCGTATTGCAGCACTGCAGAATATGCAGATTGCTTAATGGTTTGACAAAAGCTGTTGTGAAAAAGGCCCGATGATTCGGGCCTTTTTTTGGCGTCACGATTGTTGCTAGATTAGCTAGACGGCCATTGGGCCGAAGCAATATGCCCACCACGCTGCGCTATGTGGGCATATTGCTTCGGCCCAACGACCTTGATGCTGATGTGGCGCAGCTGTTTCGCGGGGAGTAAGTGGGTCCCCCGCGAATAGCGAAGCGTAGCGGGGGACCCACTTACTCCCCGCGAAACAGCATCTTCACCCCACTAAAGCCGGATAATCCGTATACCCCTCAGCCCCACCACCATAAAACAACTCTGGCCGCTGCTCATTCAATGGAGCATCCAAACGTAAACGCTCAGCCAAATCTGGATTGGCAATATACGGGCGCCCAAACGCCGCCGCATCAATCAACGACTTGCCTAGCAAAGTGCTGGCCTTCGCTTTCGTATAATTACCAGCGCCAATAATCACGCCAGGGAAACGCGCACGCAGGGCAATACGAAAGCGATCATCCAACACTGGGCCGCCAGCCCAATCTGGCTCAGACAAGTGCAAATACGCAATGCCGCGCTTCGTAAACTCTTCAGCTAAATAGAGGCCCATGGCCTCGCCCTCAGAGTCATCTAGGGCATTAAAATTGCCCATCGGCGAAATACGAATACCAACACGATCGGCATCCCACGTAGCAATCACCGCATCCAGTACTTCCAGCGTTAAACGCGCACGATTTTCCAAGCTACCGCCATAGGCATCACTGCGATGATTGCTTTCCGTGGATTGAAATTGATGCAGTAAATAGCCGTGCGCAGCATGAATTTCAACAAAGTCAAAGCCCGCTTCTTGAGAAGCGCGCGTGGCATGCACATAACTCGCAATTAGCTCAGGAATTTCCTCCAGCGCTAAAGCGCGTGGCGTACTACAGGGCACACGTTCAGGTTTGCCATCCGCACCAAGCACCGTAGTTTTTGTTCTTGCCGGCAGATCAGATGCTGATACTGGCGGCTGATTATCGATTTGCAAGCTGCTGTGCGAGATGCGACCAACATGCCAAAGTTGCATCGCAATATGGCCACCAGCCTCATGCACGGCATTGGTAACACGCTTCCATCCAGCGACTTGTTCGGGCGAATAAATACCTGGCGTTTGCATATAACCTTTGCCCTGTGGCGAAATTTGCGCAGCCTCAGTGATAATTAAGCCAGCGCCAGCTCGTTGCTGATAATACGTCACCGAAATATCACTGGGCACATCGCCAGCGCTAGCACGCATCCGCGTGAGCGGCGCCATCACAACGCGGTTAGGCAGCGTTAATGCACCTATCGTTAATGGCTCAAATAATTGACTCATTTCTAGCTCCTAAAAACAGTAATTCGGAGGGCTGTAGCTTGATAGGCCGCGCCCAAGCAATGATTTAGCCCGCAACAGCGTAAAGTGCGGCCTGTTGATAACCTGTAATGATTGGCCAAAGCCCAGACCAAGCACGATCTAAATCGGCACTATGTGTATCTAATCGAAGTGGCCGACCCGATAGCGCCGCTAGCTTGGCGGGCGTTGCCAACACACGCAATGCGTCACGACCAATTATTTCTAGTAACGCTGCACTTAATTGCTGATTACCACGACCAATAAGGCTGCCCTGCCCACCCGTTGGCGTGATGATGATGATCAGTGAATCTTGCTCGGCAACGCGCAGTAAATCGGCGGCAGTAGCATCGGCGCATATTAGCTCGCCATCGCAAATGATATCGAAGCCTAATAAGGTGTTTGGCAGCGCTAAGGCCTCGGCAACAGCCGCAACCGTCGTGCCGGGGCCTAAGGCATAATGCTGGCCAGGCAACATATCCTCGACTACGCTGGCTGCGATCTCAGCAACAACTAAAGCCTCGACTTCAAGACCTGAGCATTTCACCTGCTGTAATTGATTTGCTGCCACCGGCACACGCATTTCACCAAAGTGTTTAGCAATGACGCGGCCATTCCTTAGTGCCACTTCGTCGATATCGCGCACTTCAGCAGTATCGAGCGCGACCCATTCGCCGCGAAGCAAGGCCAGTAACAGTTCCGCTGCCGCTTTCGGGTTAATGGCAAACACGCCCGAATGCATTTTCACGCCAGCCGGTAAGCCCAATACAGGCATCGTTGTGCCGATAGCCGTGCAGACATCACGCGCAGTGCCATCACCGCCTGCGAAGAGTAAAAGGTCAACGCCTGCGGCTTTAATCGCTTGCGCAAGTGCTTGAGTATCTTGTGCCGTGGATGGCTGATTAATTTCGATGGGCACAGCTTCATAAGCCAGGTCTAATTGGCTTAGTGTGGAGCCACCCATCGGGCCATCGATACTGACCCAGTGCGGCTTTACTAGATCCTCCTGCAGCATATCATTGAGTGCAGTGAAGAATGCAAGCACGCGACATTGCGCTGGACTTTCGCCAGCAAGCGTCTGGGTCACGAGTTGCGCACGCACATCGGCGGGGATTTCATCACTGCCTTTTAGCGCTAAAGGCCCGCCTACACCGGCGTAGGGGTTGATGAGCAATCCAATACGCAAAGCGCGCGAAGTGGTGATTTCTGAAACAGTCTGAAATGATTTCATAGATGGTTACATTTTACGCAGGAAAGTCCATGACGCACCCAAGGGTACTCACTATATTGAACTCAAGGAAACGCACGAGGTGCCCCATGAATACAGTCAATGCAAACCACAGCGAAAATCGTCAATACAGCAACGCTTTTCAATTTGCCGTGCTAGTCGATGAGCAGGGTCATGAAATTGCGATCACCGAAGAGATGATCCAGAAAGCCTGCGCCGATTTAGCTAAACGCTGCCATTTTCCGCAAAGCCGCGCCGCTTAAGTTAGCGCTAGCTTGCCAAACATAAGCCGCTTGTATAGCGGCTTTTTGTTGCCTAACACTTTTGCACATACTGTCAGTCAGGATTCGCTAGGCCAAACAGCGTAACTTGCCTCTAGCGTCAATGCATCCCCGCCCGCACTTTGCACAGTCACTTGCACACTCACTCGGCCACGGCCATGACTGGCAATACGTGCCTTCAAGCCGGCTAAATCATCTGCGTTGGGCAATATTGCGATGGCTTTGAAGTCGCTCATCACTGGCTTTCTATAGCGAATATGTGAATCTGCAGCAGCAACCCAGCACGGCACATATTGCGACTTTGCCCATAAGGTTAGTATTGCCCAACCAGTAACAGTTGCTAGCGTGGCAAGTGAGCCAGCAAAGGCCGTACTTTTGTCATTGGTGTTTGGCGCGAGTGGCGCCGCGATGCACAGTGATTCGCCATCCCAGGCCTCAAGCGAGGTTTGCATATAGCTGAGCATGGGGATTTCATCGCGTACGCTCGCCCAAAAGGCCTGAGCATCAGCCAGAGTACTGCTTACTTGCGCATTCGAAGCCATACCGTCACCTAACTCGGTCATTTTGCTGGCCATTGCGCCCAAAGCTTTTCAGGCAATGCCGGCGCGGCTTTTTCGCCTTGAGCACTTCCTACATAAACCAAGCCACCAATATGCTCATGTGACGCTAAACCCAGCTCAGCACAAACATGTTTATCAGTCGCCATCTCGCCCGTGCGCCATATCGCGGCCATGCCTTGCGCGTGCAACGCTAACAGCAGGTTTTGCACAGAGGCACCTAAGCTCAGCCACTGCTCCCATTCCGGCACGCCAGGGTGATCTTGGACACTTAGAATGGCGACAATAATCATTGGTGCACGTAGAGGCATTTGGCGAAAGCGCTCTGCTTCAGCCTCGGCACGAGCAGGGTCTGTCTTTGCTATAGCAGAGACAAAAATCTCGCCAAGCGTCGCAAGGCCATCACCTTCGATCACTAAATAGCGCCAAGGCCTTATGACACGATGGTCTGGCGCGCAGGCAGCGGCTTCAAATGCAATGGCCAGTTGCGTCTGCGTTGGCACTGGCAAGCCTAAGCGCGGCAATGACCGACGAGTTCGAATAGCAGTTAATGCATCCATAAGAAGCCTCGAGTTAGCTTGTGACTGGCTGCGGATGCGGCAAGTGTTTTTCTGTAGCAGATGCAGGACCTTTGGCAATATGCCCAGAAGAAGCGGCAACTGCAGCAAAGCTCGCATCGGCCTCGCGCATCAGTCGCTGCATTAGTTCGTCACAGCTAGGTACATCATCAATCAAACCTTGCGCTTGGCCAATGAGCTGTACGCCACGATCAAGATCGCCATCAAGAATCGCTAAGCGAATGCGCTCAACCGCAGCGGCAAAGAAGCTCAGCTGCAACGTCGCAAATGGGCCGTGACGGCGTAAATTAGCGACCACCTGACTAATCGGCGTACCCTGCTCACGCATAAGCTTTAATGAGGCCCAGAGCGCACGCAGTGGGCTCATGGGCTTGCGCGAAGCTGCTCGCGCCGCTGGTGTGTCCATAATGCGGCAAGGCATGCCATCGAAGTTTTTCGTGTAGAGCGTGTCGCTGACCGATTTTTTGGCAATCACAGCGCGCGTGTTAGCGTGTATAGGGCTTTCTTGAGTCATCGCCCAGCGCGTGCCCATCACCACAGCATCTGCACCTAAGGCTAGCGCAGCAACTAGACCACTGCCGTTGGCAATCCCCCCAGCTGCAATAATCGGAATCTGGCAAACACGGCGGATGGCTGGCACAAGCACCAGCGTTGTGACGTCGCCACCATGTGCAGCGGCTTCATGGCCAGTGACCAGCAAGGCATCAGCACCATCACGCTCGGCAGCCATGGCATGGCGCTCAGTCACAACGGTAGCGATGACTTTGCCGCCATAGGCATGGGCGCGCTTGCATAGCCAATCGCCCTTGCCTAGCGAGAAATTAATCACCGGCACTTGCTCTTCAAGCGCCACTTCGGCGTTTTCATGAGCACCCGGCATGATTAAGGCCAAGCCAACGCCAAATGGTTGGCTGGTTAAGGTCCGTGCTTTTCTAATTTCGGCACGAGCTTCCTCAGGCGTGAGATGGCCAATTTGGATCAAGCCTAGTCCGCCAGCATTGCTTACAGCAGCTGCCAGCTCAGCATTGGAGACATAAGTCATGCCTGCGCAAATCTGCGGATAGCGTATGCCAAAAAGGGTTGTGATTCGGGTTTGCCAGCTCATAAAGCCTTCCTGATAAACTGTCACAGCACCGGGCGACGGCCACTTAAGGCGTGAGTCAGCGTGTTGCCATCGACAAATTCAAGCTCGCCGCCCATGGGCACACCGTGACCAATGCGACTCACGGTTAATGGCAGAGCGCGCGTGGCTTCACGCAAGTAATGCGCAGTCGCCTCGCCTTCCACAGTGGCATTGGTGGCAATAATTAGCTCCGTAATGCTGGAATTTTCGCGCAAACGACTTAGTAGCGCTGGCAAGCCAAGCTCATTAGGGCCAATGCCATCGAGCGGTGATAAACGCCCAAGTAGAACAAAATAGCGGCCACGAAAACTGCCGCTTTGCTCTAGCGCGATCACATCCATCGGGCTTTCGACCACGCATAAGGCGCTGTCGTCGCGGCTGACATCTTGGCATAGGCGGCAAGTCGTCTGCTCGGTGAGCATGCGACAGCTGCTGCAATGCTCAACCTGGTGCAGGGCTTGCTCTAACGCCTTCATCAGGCGTAAACCACCGGGGCGCTGGCGCTCCAATAGGTTCAAGGCCATGCGCTGGGCCGACTTAGGACCAACACCAGGCAAAATGCGTAGTGCGTCAATCAGCTCGCTGATGAGTGGGCTGAGCATGTCTTAGAATGGCATCTTGAAGCCAGGCGGTAAGCCTAAGCCGCTGGTGGCCGCACCCATAGCTTCTTTGCTAGCAGCTTCGACTTTACGTACCGTGTCATTTACCGCAGCGGCAATTAAGTCTTCCAAGATGTCTTTATCTTCGCTTAGCAAGCTGGCATCGATGCTGACGCGCTTCACGCCGTGCTGGCCATTCATGGTGATTTTCACCAAGCCGGCGCCGGCTTCGCCCTGAATTTCGGCGGCGGCTAGCTCGGCCTGAGCGGCTTCCATTTTCTTTTGCATTTGCTCTTGCATACGCTGAGCTTGCTGCATCATTTGCTGCATATTCATAATCTTAAACCTATCTCTTAATGTAAATTAGTGCGTTAGTGTTAATGACTCAGGCAGTAGCCTAGCGCCAAAAGTAGACTCTAAGGCCTTCACCACCGGATCATTGCGCAAGGCCGTTTCAGCGGAATCACGGCGCGCGGCAGCTAAGCGTTGGCGTCGCTGAATTGGCGTTTCCACTTCAGGCTCTACTAACGATAAATGAATCGCCTGCGCCGGAAAGTCGCGTGCTAATGCTTGCTGCAATGGCGGAAACGCTTGGCCGCCTGCAAGCATTTGATGTTGGGGCGATAGACGTAATTCCCAAGCGCTATCGGCTTGTTGATGCAAATAAGTATGCCGCGCCAAGTTCAGCGGTGCGCCAGTAAGGCCGGAGCGATCTACCCATTGTGCCCACGCCTCTGCTGACCAGTCGCCGGCCATTAGGCGTGATTGCGGGTGATCGGCAGGCTCTGCAGTTGCGGCGTGGGCTTGTGGGCTCGCAGTCGCTTCATGAGAATGATGAGCTTCAGCGGCGATGTTTTGGTCTGTGGTTAGTGGCTCGTATCTATGCATTGGCTCTGGCGAGGCAGGCGCCACAGCTGCTGGCGGCTGCACTGAGGCTGACAATGCTGAAGTCGCCATAGCCGGTGCGGTAGATGCTGAAACTACCGGAGGCTGAGCCGTTGTAGGCGCCGCTGCTCGTGGCGTCCGCGCCCCGCCACCACTTACTGGCGCAGTCGTATCGGGCCGAAAGCTCAACATTCGCAGCAGTGTCATTTCGAAGCCCGAACGTGCATCCACCGCCAATGGCAGGTCGCGACGGCCATGCAGCGCCATTTGATAATACAGCTGCAAATCCTCTGCGGTCAGCGCCGCCGCAATCGCCAACAAGCGGTCGCGATCGCCCTCACTATTATCGATAGCATCTGGCACTGCCTGCGCCACGGCTAAGCGGTGTAAAACGCTGATAAGTTCTGTAATAGCGCCTGCAAAATCGATGCTTTGATCAGCCATCCCAGAAACTACCGAAAGTACTGAAGCCGCATCTTGTGACAGCAAAGCATCGAGCACACGAAACACGAGGTCGCGATCGATACTGCCAAGCAAGGTGCGCACATCGGACTCAGTTAGTGAACCGTGCCCAAAGGCAATCGCCTGATCGGTCAGTGATAGCGCATCACGCATTGAGCCTTGAGCACCACGAGCTAGCAACCACAGTGCGGCGTCTTCAAAGCCAATGTTTTCGGCCTGTAATACATGCTGCAAATGTCCAACTACGCGCTCTGGCGTCATCGGCTTTAAGGCAAATTGTAGGCAGCGCGACAAAATCGTGATCGGCAATTTTTGCGGATCGGTAGTGGCAAGTAAAAACTTCACATGTGGCGGTGGCTCTTCTAGCGTCTTCAACAAGGCATTGAAAGAGTGCCCCGAGAGCATGTGCACCTCATCGATCAAATACACCTTGTAGCGTCCACGCGTTGGCGCGTATTGCACATTATCGAGCAGCTCGCGGGTGTCTTCGACTTTGGTGCGCGAAGCCGCGTCCACCTCGATCAAATCAACAAAGCGGCCTTCGTCGATCTCACGACAAGTACTACACACGCCACAGGGGTTGGCACTTATGCCCTCTTCGCAGTTCAGGCAGCGCGATAAGATACGTGCAATCGTGGTTTTACCCACACCGCGAGTACCAGTGAACAAGTAAGCGTGATGCAGACGATTTTGCTCTAACGCATGGCTTAACGCGCGCGCCACCACCTCTTGCCCAACAAGCTCTCGAAAGCAGCGTGGGCGGTATTTACGGGCAAGTACGTGATAACTCATGAGTGGCGCTTCTACTTATCAAATCAAAGCCTATCCTAGCGGATGCGCGTGCCTACCCCAAGCATTTCAGGTAATTTCACTAGCGTTCAATTAAAGGCAAAGCTTGCTCGGTGACTCATCAGTCGCTACATTCTGCGCCGAGTTTGTATTTTTTAAACGGAATAATCATGGCATCACCCGCCCAGCGAGTCTCCCGCGTTGCGAATCAAGCTTATCGTCAGAGCAAGCGCGCTATTACCGGCAGCCCATGGTGGCAGCATTTACCCGAAGACTTTCCCGAATGGCAGGATGAGTTTGAGCTCAGCGGCATTGCCCAACTCATGGTCGGCGGCACTAAAAAAATCGATAATGTTATCCGTACCGGCTTAGCAACAATGGCTGGGCTGCTCGCTATTCCAACCACGTTAAAGCCCAAGCAAGTAGCGATCGATCGCGAACAACGCGCTTTCTATGAAGAGTTTGCGCGAAATGGTGATGCTGATGCGTTTTATCAACGGCCAAAGCGCGGCGTCAACATGCGCCGACAAAAGTCGAACTACCTGCAATATCGCCCTAATATTGGCCATATCGACCTACTCTCATTCGAGAGCGCATTCGAGGCCATCAACCCTGCTTTACGCGAGCATTACTCCAGCTATAAACGCAACGCCACGGCGTGGGCCGAGCACTGGCAGCATGGTGATAAACCACGCCCCACCATCATTGTTATTCACGGCTTCACCGCCGACCCGTACTGGCTCAATAGCCGATTTTTAGCAATGCCATGGTTTTACGAACAAGGCTATGACGTCTTGATGGTCACGCTGCCATTTCACGGCAAGCGCCAAGGTAAATTTTCGCCCTTTAGTGGTCATGGCTATTTCTCACACGGATTCTGTCATATGAACGAAACCGTGGCCCACGCCATCCACGATATTCGCGTCTTTATGGACTACCTCGAAGATCAAGGCGTACCGCAAATGGGCGTCACCGGCATTAGCCTAGGAGGCTACACCTCGGCACTGCTGGCCTGTGTCGAAGATCGCTTAGCCTTTTGCATACCCAATGTTCCAGTGGTGAGCATTATGGACATCATGCTCGAATGGTTTCCCACCAGCTTCATTGTACGCACCGGCCTAAAGCTCGCGGGCATGAGCATCACCGAAGCTCGTGCCGCAGTTGCCGTGCAATCAGCACTGACATATCCCACCAAGCTGCCACGCGAACGCCTAATGCTCATTGCAGGGGCTGGCGATCGCTTGGCACCGCCAAAGCATACGCACCTGCTTTGGGAGCATTGGCAACGCTGTCGACTGCACTGGTTCCCAGGGAATCACTTGCTGCACTTGGATCAAGGCCGCTATCTGAAAGCTATGCGTAACTTCTTACAGCATATTGGCTTCTCTGCCGGAGCTAACGCTAACGCCTCAGTTGAAGCTGGCGCTACTGCCCGTAGCTAATGCTCGCCTGATTAGCGAACATAAAAAAAGCCGCCTCAGATATGGGCGGCTTTTCTATTCAGCGCAGGCTTATTTTTTTAAGCGCGAGCCAATCGATTTCAGAGTGTCGCCGATTTCGCCAACCATACCATCAACCAAGCTTTTAATTTCGTTGGCTTTCTCTTCGCCAACGTTGCGCATTGCTTCAAACTTGCTTTGCGCATCGGCTTGCAGGCCTTTTAGGTTCTCAATTTGCTTGTTGAGTTCAAGCTGCAAATCAGCGCCTGCGCCTTCAGCACGTGCTTTTAAAACGTCAGCCTGACCTTTCCATTCATTTAGTTGAGCCGTTAATTTCTTTTGGTAAGCATCAATATCAACCATGACACGCTCCATGCAATTCAGAATTGGATGCTAGTTATACTCTTGAGTTCGTGACTTACTCAAGTCAAGCGTCAAAAAAGCGTGAGCAGAACACCCAGCTTTACGACCAGTGGCAAAGCAAGCGGTTAACAAATAACCACCTGTTGGTGCTTCCCAATCGATCATTTCACCGGCGAAAAATAGTCCCGGATAGCGCTCTGAAGCAAGTGTCGTCGCTAGCTCAGCCCAACATACGCCACCCGCTGTGCTGATGGCCTCATCGATTGGTCGCGTGGCAGTGAGCTTTAGCGTCAAGGCTTTGGCAGTATCAATCACACGCTGGGCATCCGACCAATGGGATTTGGGTAACGCGTCTCGCAATAGCGCTGCTTTGATGCCGCTAAGACCAATGCCCTGCCACTGACGACTAAGGCTGTGCTTAGCGTTGCAGCTTTGCAGCTGTTTAAGTAACTGCTCAACCGAATGATCAGGTAACAAGTCCAGTACGACTTCGGCATCGCCATTAGCTTCGATGCGATCACGGATCATCGCGCTATGGGCGTAAATAACGCTACCTTCAATGCCCCATTCGGTCACAAGCGCCTCACCGCGAGCAGGCTTCGAATACGAGCCTAGCCACGGCAGCTGTAGCGTAATATTTTTCAACGGGCTGCCAGCCAAGGCCTTAACCATTGCGCTGTGAGTACTGTTGAACCCGCAGTTAGCGGGCTTTAATGGCTGGATAGCCAACGTTGGCAGCCAATTTTGCCACGCAGCATCTGAGCCTAGTCGCGCCCAGCTGCCGCCACCCATGGCAAAAATCACGGCGCGAGCGCGAATACTGTGGCCGCCATCAGTCGTGTCAAAATCAAGCTCATAGCCGGCATCTGCTGCTATGCCTCTAACGCCAATGCAGCGATGCCGCGTATGTACGATGAGCCCTTGCGCCCGCAAACGGCTCAGCCAGCGCCGTAGCAAAGGCGCAGCCTTCATCTCGAGGGGAAACACACGCCCTGAGCTGCCAACAAAGGTTTCAATGCCTAACTCATGCACCCAGGCTCGTAATGCATCAGCGTCGAACTCGGCTAAAACAGGTTGTAATCGTGCTTGCGACTGGCCATAGCGACGCAAAAACTGTGGCGCGGCTTCACTATGCGTGATGTTTAGGCCGCCAATGCCCGCCAGTAACAGCTTACGGCCCAATGATGGCATGGCATCGAAAAGCTCAACGGCAATACCAGCGCGCGTGAGTTGCTCAGCAGCCATTAAGCCAGCTGGGCCACCGCCAATAATGGCAACAGGAATCATAGCGAGGGTCTTACGAGAGATTGGGTGGCAACCCTACCAGCCCGGCCTCGGCACCGACTCCACAGCGACCGTTGCTTCCTTCCGGACCTGGCGGGGTTGACTGTTTTATCGTGCGAGGAGACCGGCAGGGTCACCATAGCGCAGCGGGTGCGATACCTGCAGCGAGGGCGCAGTATAGTGAAATCACCCTCGCCTGCAAAGGCAGTGCAGCGCTTAATTAGCTTTAGCGTCATGAAACTCGTCGAGAGTTTGCTTGAGCACGCGCATGACCTGCGCTGAGTTCACCATTTCCATATGGCCAACACCGGGCAGCGTAATGTTGCGGCCATAATGCTCAGCCACCATGGAGGTATTTTGCGGCGCAACAATAGTGTCGTGCGGAGACCACACGCTAATAAATGGAATTGGGCATGGCGTCGCTTCAGCCTCCCGTAAAAAATCCAAAGCCCATGCATTGCTTCGCGTTAGCTGGGCAATGATTGGGCCCATTTTCTCTTTACCTTCAGCCAGCACAGTACCTGCTAGCGGTGAACCAACAGCTACTGCCAAGGATGCTTTTGGCATACCGCCAAAACGATGCAAATATAGGCGAATAACCAATCCACCCATGGAGTGACCTAGCAAAATTACGCGCTTACTACCAGTCTCTGCTAGCACTTCATCAACAAAGCGCGCCAAGTGCTCAGCGTTTTTCTCAACGCTATGAAAAATCGGCTCAGGGCTTACTGCATAAATTTGGCCATAGCCATTTTTTAATAAATAGCGACGCCAAGCCCATAAATAGCCACGATTAGTGAAAAATCCTGGCACTAGTACAATCGGTTCGCCGCGATGCGCAAGGCCTGCAGGCGGATTTGTTGGGACCAACCAAGGTTCAAAGGCGAATAAAAACGGATACGTTAAAATCGCCGCCCACCATTCTCGCAGCAGCATAGCCACCGTAGAGAAGTGGCCAATTTCATGTTCAGCGCGTTTGGGCGAGCGATTTTTATAAGTCGGGATAACGTTACCCATGACCATCAGCAAACGCAGGAGCGCAAAGATAAAGACACAGCTTATTACAACACATAGCAAGCTACTGCCAGTGGCCACGAATGCGCCGCCAATGAGTAAATAAAGTGCAAATTCAATAAAAAATGCTTTTAAAAAACCACGGCCATGGCCGGTGAATCCTTGTTCTTTGAGCATGTTAAGCCTTTCATTAATTATTATTTATTAGGATCATCAGCTTGCTGAGCAATAGTCTCGCGCAGCGCTACTTGCAGCTGCGAGTGCCAACGCACCACGCGTGGCCATAATGCCAGTGCTAGCAATAAAACCAATACCAGTACAGCAACAAACAAATGCAAGGGCGGCAAAATAATCGAGCTTAAGGCTGATATCAACAACAACATTGCTACTAAGGCTGCCGTTGGTAAGGCACGCGCAAACAAGCGATATAACGTCACTCGCGCCGGAGTAGTCGCCACACCCGCACCCAGCTCGGTCAAAATCATCGCCAGAGCTTCTAGTTTGCGATATGCCGCCACCATAAATGGCATCGCCAACACCAAAGTCGCTGCCCAAAACACCGTGCTACGCCATTCTTGTGGCAACACGGCCAACCATTCGGTTAAGTCGGTGTGAGCCACTAAGGCCGCACCCGCGATAAACAAGGCGGCAATAACGCAGAAGTTCAGCACCACATGCAGCAAAATGCGACGAATAAAGGCCGACACATGACTTTCTTGGGCACTCGAACCCATGCTGCCTAGCCAGTTTTCATAGGCGGTTAAACTGCCCTGCAGTGAGTTCGGCACTAAATGACGAAAGGTCGAAGCCGCGAGATCAGAGTTTCTAATCAGATATGGCGTAAGTATGGTTGTCAGCACCGACACTGACACCACCACCGGGTAAAGGAAGCCGCTAGTGACACCAAGTGTTACGCCTAAGCTCGCGATAATAAAAGAAAATTCGCCAATTTGGGACAGGCCCATGCCGACTTTCAGCGAGGTGCGGGCATCATGACCAGTGGCAATAGTCGCCAGCGTGTTAGCTGTGGTTTTACCTATAACCACCACGGCCGTGATGATCAAAATCGGCCCCCAGTATTCGACCAGCACGCTAGGGTCAACCATCATGCCGATGGCGACAAAGAAAATTGCCGTAAACATATCGCGCAAGGGTTCAACTAAGCGCTCAATGACATGGATTTGTTTAGACTCAGCAATGATCGCACCCATGACAAATGCGCCCAGCGCCATGCTATAGCCTAGCTCCACCACCAATAGGCAGAAGCCAAAACATAGACCCAAAACAGTCACCAAGAGCATTTCTTTGCTTTGATAACGCGCCACCACCGACAGCAAACGCGGCACTAGCAATAGCCCGAGTAGCAGCGCCACCACCAAGAAAATACCTAATCGCCCAAGCGTATTAGCAACGCTGCTTACGCTAACCTCGCCAGTAAGCGCTAGCCCTGAGAGCAGCACTATCATGGCGATGGCGAGAATATCCTCTACAATCAGCACGCCAAAAATAAACTGCGCAAAACGCTCCCGCTTCAGCTTTAGCTCATCAAGTGCCTTCACAATGATTGTGGTCGACGAAATCGATAGCATGGCGCCCAAGAAAATGGCATCCATCTCGCTCCAGCCAAAGGCGCGGCCTAGGCTGTAACCGGCCCAGAGCATCAAGCTAATTTCGGCGGTGCCGGCAATTAAAGCCGTGCCACCAACCTTTTTCAGCTTGCTAACATTGAACTCAAGACCTAGCGAGAACAGCAAAAACACCACGCCCAAATCGGCCATGGTTTGGATAGTGTCGCGGTCGGAAATCAGCGGGAATGGCGGTGTATGCGGGCCAATAATGATGCCTGCCAAAATATAGCCAAGCACCACAGGCTGTTTAAAGCGGTGAAATACCAGCGTAATAAAACCCGCAGCCATCATGATGATGGCGAGATCTTTTAAAAAGGCTTCGGTATGCGTCAAGCAACCACTCCATGATTGGCCAAAACAGCCAAAAAAAAAGAAGTGTAACCGATTGCGCTAAATCGCCGTAGCACCCCAGGTGGTCATTAACTGTTGAGTTGCGCGAGCGGCGCGATGATCGCGCTCCGTAATCGCGCAAGCATCATGACTAAACCACGTGACCGTGGCCTGAGCATAGCCGAAGCTGACATCGGGATGATGGTCGTTACGCTGCGCCCACGCCATGACTTCGCTAATAAAGCCTTGAACAGCATCGAAGCTAGCAAAGCGCATCGAGATGTGCAGGCCATCTGCCCTGACCTGCCATTCAGGCCAAACGCCGTCCAAGCTCATTTTTTCATGATGCGCTGAACAGCCAAAGGCTTTACAGCGCGCTGAAAAGCCTTTTGTTCGGGCATGCGGTCATGTTCTTTTAAACCAAATAGTTTGGTATTGAGCGATGAACCGCCATCCACGCAAATGCATGCCCCCGTCGTGTAAGATGCCGCAGGTGAAAGCAAAAAGGTGATGACGCTGCTAATCTCATCCTCATCACCCATGCGGCTGGCAGGAATCGTGCCGCGCATTTGCGGAATAACATGATTGGCGAAGTCTTCACCGTAGCTATCCATACCACTAGAAGCAATAAAACCTGGAGCAATGGCATTGACGCGCACACCGTATTGCGCCCACTCCACGGCCGCGGTTTCGGTGAAGCTAAGCATGCCAGCACGCGCCGCGCCCGAATGCCCCATATTAGGCATGCCACGCCACATATCGGCAATAATATTGACGATAGATCCACCTTTCTCGCGCATAGACTGGTTCATCACTTCTCGCGCCATCAAAAAGCCACCAGTTAAGTTACTGTTGACCACGGCATCCCAACCATTTTTCGAAATCTTCAGCAATGGTGCGGGAAACTGACCGCCAGCGTTATTCACTAAGCCATGAATTTGGCCGTGCTCTGCAACAATTTTAGCCACGGTATCGCGCACATCAGCCTCTTGGCGGATGTCCACACTATAGAAGCTGGCCTTACCACCATCGGCAATGATTTCGGCTTGCGTGGACGCTAGGCGCTCAATGTTGCGGCCAATGAGAATGACGTTGGCGCCAAGTGCGGCAAGTTCATGAGCGCAGCAACGACCAATGCCGGAGCCACCACCGGTAACAATATGAGTTTGACCGGCAAAAAGATCGGTACGGAAAGCAGAACGATACGACATGTGAGAAGTCCTTTATGACATCCGTCAACAGAAACGGTTGGCGAATGACACAAGTTCGTGACTGGAAAGTCAAGGAAAACTCAGAGGCAGTATGTCGAAGTTTTATAAAAATCGCATGGTGGAAAACATATGCCGTAGAAACAGAAAAGCCCAGCTACTAAGAGCTGGGCTTTTACTGTGTGGTGACCCCACGGGGAATCGAACCCCGGTTACCGCCGTGAAAGGGCGATGTCCTAACCGCTAGACGATGGGGCCGAACGTGGTGGAGCTAAGCGGGATCGAACCGCTGACCTCTACAATGCCATTGTAGCGCTCTCCCAGCTGAGCTATAGCCCCACGCTTCGAACAACTACTGGGTGCTTGCTGCTGTTCGAGGCGCGCAGTTTATTGAGCGGGCTAGATGCTGTCAACATTCCTTTTGCATTTTCATGCACATCTGCACACGCTTTGCTCAGTTATTGGAGCATTTGCTTAAAACACAGCCAAAATCACAAAGAAACTCACTAAAAGATCCCCGCCGACAGCCCCGCCGACATACCCATACCTAACTCACGTGCTTGTTGAACAAACTCCGCTTGCCATGCTCCGCGACAGGTTACTGGCTCCTGCACCCATTGCCAGCGCAGCCCCGTAATTATCGACTCAATGGCACGTCGCGTACCGGTGCCATCGGAGCCCGCACGAATGAGCAGTGCACATGGTAGGCCCTGTTTAAGCTCAAGCACCGGGTAATAGCAACGATCAAAAAAGTCTTTCATTCCTCCACTCATATACGCGAGATTTTCTGAGGTAAACAAAATAATGCCATCGCAAGCTAACACGTGTTCAGGCGTCGTTTTCAACGCTTCACCCACAACAACAGTAACACCATCAATGTCGCTATCTTGCGCCCCTTCGACTAGCGCAGAGAGCAGTGCCTGCATATTGTCTGATGGTGCGTGGGCAACAATTAATAACTGCTTCATGGCGCTCTCCTCACTTATTCGCACTACATATTTTTTTATAAATAGTGCAGTGGCAGCGCCGTGGTGTCGACCACGCGACGCATGACAAAACTCGAATGCACACCGCTAACCCCTTCTATGCGCGTAAGCTTATTAAGCAAGAAATCCTGATAGCGATCCATATCTGGCACCACCACCTTCAGCAAATAGTCCGCGCTTTGACCTGTAATCAAATAGCACTGCTGCACTTCATCGTAGCTCGCAACCATGCGTTCAAACTGCTCAAAACGCTCTGGCGTATGCTTGTCCATGCTGATTTGAATCATCACAGTCAAACCTAAGCCCAAGGCCTTAGCTGACAACAAGGCACGTCTAGCCGTAATCACGCCCAGCGCCTCGAGTTTTTGCACCCGACGCAAACAGGGTGATGGCGACAAACCAACGCGCTCGGCCAGCTCCAGATTGCTGAGCGAGGCATCTTTCTGCAGTAACGCGAGGATATGCTTATCAAATTTATCAAGAGTGCTGTCGTTACGAGTCATAGCGCAATTTAAAGCCGTTAAAATAAGATAAAAAGCAATGTATCACTAATCAATACGTAATCAATCGAATTTAAGCTCAGCAATTGCGCACCCACTCTCCTACACTTAACTCATTCCCTAAAGCACTAAGTAGGACAACATCATGGCTTTCGATCATCGCAAATATCGCCCCACGCCCGTCGTCATGAGACCACACCGGCAATGGCCAGACCGCGTCATCACTCAGGCACCACGCTGGTGTGCCGTGGACTTACGCGATGGAAATCAGGCGCTGGTGAAGCCGATGACCGTGCCACAAAAAATCCGTCTATTTGACTGTTTGGTGCGCTGCGGCTTCCGTGAAATCGAAGTCGGCTTTCCTGCGGCATCGCAGCCAGACTTTGATTTTGTCCGCGCCTTAATTGAGCAAGATCGCATTCCTGACAACGTCACCATTCAAGTGCTCACGCAAGCGCGCCCTGAATTGATTGCCAGAACCTATGAATCATTAAAAGGCGCCAAGCGTGCCATCGTGCATGTTTATAACTCGACCTCTATTACGCAGCGCGAGCAGGTGTTTCAAACCGATGTCGCTGGCGTAAAAGCCATTGCTATTAATGGTGCACGCTGCGTCGCCGAACACGCCGCGCGACACCCTGAGACAGAATGGACATTCCAGTACTCACCGGAGAGCTTCACCGGCACCGAATTGCCAGTAGCTGCAGAAATCGTCAATGCCGTGCTTGAAGTCTGGCAGCCCGCCAAAGGTCAGCCAGTGATTATCAACTTGCCGGCCACCGTAGAAGTCAGCACACCCAACGTTTATGCCGACTGCATTGAGTGGATGATCGAACACATGACTCAACGCGAGCATGTCTGTGTGTCCTTGCATACGCACAACGATCGCGGCTGCGGTGTTGCGGCTGCGGAGCTCGGCGTAATGGCCGGCGCTGATCGCGTTGAAGGCACGCTGTTGGGCAATGGCGAGCGTACCGGCAATATGGATTTGGTCACCATGGCGATGAACCTCTACAGCCAAGGCATAGACCCTGAGCTCGACTTGTCGGATATGCGCGACATCATCGAGACCGTGGAGGCTGTCACCGAAATCACCACGCACCCGCGCCATGCCTATGCTGGCGAGCTCGTGTTCACGGCGTTTTCAGGCAGCCACCAAGATGCCATTCGCAAATGCTTAAACCGCCAGACAGTGCCACCCAGTGCCGAATCGCCGTGGGATGTGGCGTATTTGCCGATAGACCCACGCGATTTAGGCCGTCGCTATGAAGAGGTTGTGCGCATCAACTCGCAATCGGGCAAAGGCGGCGTCTTGCACGTGCTAGAGCAACACGTTGGCATCACCTTACCGCGCTGGATGCAAATTGCCTTCTCCAAACGTGTGCAGGCGGCGGCCGAGGTCAGTGGTGGCGAAGTCGATGCCGACAGCATTTCCAGCCTGTTTGATGCACACTGCTTGGATGTGCCCACCGGCTGGCAAGTCAGTGACTATCAAGCGCAACGCCGCGATGGCCAAGTACGCATCGAAGCCAATTTAGGTTCGCAGCATATTGTCGGTGTTGGTGATGGCTTGATCTCAGCCGTGGTAAATGGCTTGAGTAAACACGCTGGCATCGAGGCGAGCATTGAGCATTACGATGAGTTTAGCCTGAGTAATAACACCGACGCCGAGGCTTTAGCGTGCGTGCAAATTCGTCATGGCGAGTGCACAATGATTGCTAGCGCCATGGCAAACGACACCACCTTGGCGAGTATTCAGGCGGTGGTTTCAGCCTGGGGAAGACTCACTGCAGAGCTTGAGCGAGAACAGATCCATGAGCCAGAAGTCGCCGCAGTCTAAAATCGACACCACCCTGCTCTACCATTGCTTCGATGGTGCAGCAGGTCGGTTGTTAATAGCCGTCGGCCAAAATGGCTTAACGTCGGTGATTATAGGCGAGGATGATGAGGCATTGGTGGCAGGCTTGATCTCTGAGCATCCGAAAACGCAATGCACGCCCATGAATGCCGAGCAACAACGTGAACATGCCGCCACAGCTAAAGCCATCGCGGCGATGAGCCGTGGCCAGGCGGCCAATGTTGCTCTGCCCTTGGCGCTGCCCGGCACCGCGTTTCAACAGGCAGTATGGCAAGCGCTCTGTCGCATCCCGCGCGGGCAAACCATCAGCTATAAGGCCTTGGCCCAAGCCGCCGGTAAACCACTCGCTATTCGCGCCGCAGCGAGTGCTTGCGGCGCGAATCCTTTAGCGCTTGTTGTGCCCTGCCACCGCGTTATTGCTAGCGATGGCGGAATGGGCGGTTACAAATGGGGCGTAGCGCATAAGATCGAGCTACTCAAACGCGAACGGGTCGACTAATCGCTTCGACCAGCGCTTTAGCCTTCAGCTGCCGCCTCAACCAGCGACTCACCACGGCGAAATGCGGCAAGTTGAGCCTCGCGTACCTTCGTTTCTTTCTTCAACACGCCACCCAGCACCACAATCGCCTCGCGTAAACGCGCTCGCGTCATATCTGGGCCAATAATTGCCATCGCCTCCATAATCGGGGGGGCCGATGGTGTACCGGCGATGGTCACGAAAAACGGCGCCATGACATCGCGCAATTTCCACCCTAAAGCCTCACTCAAGCGCTGCATGAGCGCGCTGATGTGCTCATGATCCCATTGCGGCAACACTTCCAGCTCCCACAGACTCAGCTGCAATAGTTGCTTGACTTGCTCGGGTGTGAGTTTTTTCTGCTGCAATTTCTCAGCGTTTAAGCCGACTGAGCCGGCAAAAAAGAAACCGGCCCAATCCACGGCTTCAGACAGTGTCTGCACTCGTGTTTGAATTTGGCTGGCCACGCGCGCGAGATACTCCGGCGTGATCCATTGCTGAAATGCTGCAACAAAATCAGTCACAGGCAGAGCTTTGATCCACTGACCATTGAGCCAAGCGAGTTTTTCCACATCGAAAATGGGCCCGCCTAGTGATACGCGCGTGACGTCGAAATGCGCAATCATTTCATCTAAGCTGAATTGCTCACGCTCATCAGGCATGGACCAACCCATGCGACCGAGGTAGTTCACCACGGCCTGTGGCAGATAGCCCATGCGCTCGTAGTAGGTAATCGAGGTTGGATTTTTTCGCTTCGACAGCTTGGATTTGTCTGGATTACGCAACAATGGCATATGGCATAGCGTGGGCATATCCCAACCAAAATAGCGATACAGCAACTGATGTTTAGGAGCGGAGCTGATCCACTCCTCACCACGCAGCACGTGAGTGATTTCCATCAAATGGTCATCAACAACGTTGGCTAAATGGTAGGTCGGCAGGCCATCGGCTTTCATCAGCACCTGCATATCGACCTGCTCCCAAGCGATTTCAATGTCGCCACGCAACATATCGGTGAACGTGCAAAGACGCTCGCTCGCCGGCGCATCAGCGGCAGGTCGCGGCACATTCAAGCGCACCACCGAGGATTCGCCAGCGGCTAGGCGCGAGGTTACTTCAGCCTTACTCAAGCTCAGGCAATGGCCATCGTAGCCAATCGTGGTCTTCGCAGCGGTTTGCTCGGCTCGCAGTGCGTCTAGACGCTCGTTGCTGCAAAAGCAATGGAAGGCATGGCCGTTCGCGATGAGCTGCTCGGTGTGCGCCTGGTAGATGTCGCTACGCTCACATTGGCGATAAGGCGCGTGCGGACCGCCAATATCAGGCCCCTCATCCCAGTTCAGGCCTAACCATTTGAGCGAGCGTAAAATTTGCTGCTCAGACTCCGGCGTTGAGCGCTGCTGGTCCGTGTCTTCAATACGCAAAATGAATTGGCCACCGTGCTGGCGAGCAAAACATAAGTTGAAGAGTGCGATGTAGGCAGTACCCACATGTGGATCACCCGTGGGCGATGGGGCAACGCGGGTGCGAATAGGCTTTTGAGCGGCAGTCATAAAATAGCTTCAATGAACATAATCGAGGGCGGCAGTATAAGAAAAAACGCCGCCTCCTGCTTGGCTTTCAGGAGACGGCGCATTTCTAATACAGCACGTGAGGATTAGCGAGTAGCTGCTGGCGTCCCTTTCAATGCACGCTCGCTTCTTTGAGTCGGCGATAGCGCATGATTCACACATTTGGTGTTGGACTCAAGTAAAACAGTCACTGCACTGATATTAACGAGACCGCCAGAGGCTTCCTGAATTTGCGCAATCACGCTACTCAACTCAGCTGGCAGCAGCTCAGTCAGCAATAGCGGTAACTCGCTGTCATTACAGCTGCCTTCATTTTTCACTTCATCATTATTTTCGGCGTTAATAGCCGGCAACTCAGTATTGATCCACTCGTTGATCAGAGCCGATGCCTCGCCGTGCACAACACTACGAGCAATTGGTGGCATACGAATACCGGCTTCAGCTGAGCCAACTCGGTAGCTCAAGATTGAAGCTGCAGCATTACCTAGCACAACATCGTGGCCACGATTGCCCGAGCCACGGCCTGCTGCTACAGGCTTTTTACAGATGCCATAGCGCACATCCACTGGGCGGAAGCTATCTAAGTACAGACCTGAGTTAGAGGCGCCGCCACTGCTGTTATGGCAATAGGCACAGTTCACTTCTAAATAAGCTCGCACGCGCTCATGCACATCACGGGCAGAGTTTGGTAGCGCCTTACTAGGGCCGCTGCCTGGGATCTCCATCGTTGCCATCGGAGCATCACGCTTAGATGGCTCTGCATTAAAACCAGTGAGCCAGCCTTTACGAGCCATAAATGCTAACTGGTTTTCACCAGTCTTATCCTTGTTCATACCGCGATCCATATTCCGTGCTTTTGGACCGATAGGAGCTGCACCCAGGCGATCATCGCCACCATGACAGGTGATGCAGTTCAACGCAGCAGGCACAGCATAGGAAGCAGAAGCACCTTTATAGCGCGCACGTTCGTTATTTTTCTTCACATTAGGGTTAGGGTCGAAGTAATCCCACTGCACAGCAACATTATCGCCAGCGAGGGCTAAAACAGCCTTTGTTGGTTTGCCGTCACTGCCTTGCTGCCACACATAAGGCAGGCCGATCCAACGTTCACCAACGGGGGTATCACGCTTGATGATCAGGCGCGTCTCGACAATATGCTCACGCAGCAACTTACCAGCAGCATCCTCTGTGCGGAAAGTGAACGTCTTCGAAATCACCGTACCAACAGGGAAGTCCAGAGACTCATTGATGCTATTGGTCGATTTCTTGTCTTGATACTTAGCCGGCTGCACACCACCTTGAGCATTTGGCGGCAAGAAAATCACACGATACTTGCTCGCGTAGTCAGAAAATAGCGTGCTATTGAGCTCGTAAGGCATCACAAACGAGCCTTGGCCACCACTGAGTGGGTCATTTGCCACTTTGAACAGGCCATATTGACTCAATTCAGGACAGTCATACTTTGCTAGTGCGTTCCAGTTTACTTGTCCTGGTTTAACTGCGGAGCAAGCTGCAGCTATAACTGCAGCTGACGGAGCAGCCTCTTCTGCAACTATTTTATAAGGCAGGTTTAGTACAGGAATTGGGCGATCTGGTAGGTCGCAAGCATACGGTGCGGTATCGCTGCTCCCGGGCACAATGATTTGCTGAATTAGCTCTGGGCCAATATCTGAACGGCTCAAACCAGCATTCAAGAATGGCGTTACCAATGGGTTTGATTCGTGCGTGTTATTGCTCATGCACAAACCATTTTCAGGCTTTTTCAGTTTTTTCTTGTCGTCGAACTTCCATGCGTTGTATTTGCACTTCGGCTCTTTGTCGGAGCGATAGTAGTTAGGACGGCCACGCTCATCCACTCGTGGTTCATAACGCGTTTCTGCATTATTGGGCTTATTGAGTGGGATTCCATCTGCATCCACTGGGTAGTCCGTGCAATCGTTAGGCACGTCTTCTCCACCATCCCATACGATATCAGCGCCGCGACCAAAATTTTTCACACGCATCAACAATGGCAAGGCTGAAGCGACGCCACGATCGGCAATTGGTAGTTGCGGATTTTGACCATTGCCGGAAAAGCGGTTGTTATGAATTTCAATGCCTTCAGGATAGAAGTCGTAGCGCTGGTCAGGGTAGTTACGATCGACTAGGCCGTAGTTAACGATAGCAATACCGAAGCTGTCGTTATCCTGTATATCGTTGTCGTAAATTTCCAATTGATCCGATGCGAGAACCAACATGCCTGTACCACGCGGCACAAGGCCAACAATATTGCCCGTTGGAGCAAAGTTATCAGTGTTGTTGTTATAGGCTTTGTTGCGGCGCACAACGTTCTTCTCACCGTACTGACGCAAATCTGGCAAGTCGAAAATTAAGAAACCGCCGGTGTTTTTAGTCGCTACGTTATCTTCAAATAATGCGCGATAGGTATTTTCAAACTCAAAGCCAGCCACGTTATACGTAGCTAAACAATTTCGCACGATGACGTCGTTGGATTGGCCAACATAAATGCCAGCATCGGAGGCACCATGAGATTCGCAATCCTCCATTAACACATGGCGTGTCTCAACTGGATACAAGCCATAAGCGCCGACATCGGAGCGTGGAGTGTATTTATCGCTAGTCTCATCACGGCCCGCGGCATCATGCCAACGCACACGAACGTCACGAATCGTCACGGATTCAGAGCGGAATACGCGTACACCGTTGCCAGGTGTGTCTTCCACGGTAAAGCCTTCCAAAATCAAGCCGTCGGCGTAGCTGGCATTGATGCCCTCACCGCTGTCGCTATTTAAAAAGTTCAGGATGGTTTTATCTTTACCTGCACCTTTCAGGGTAATGCCGTTTTTGCTATTAACCAGCAAACCCGTGGACATCTCAAATTTGCCCTCGCAAAACGCCACCGTGTCGCCAGCGCGGGCAAGAGATAGTCGCGTTAAGACTTGCTCGCGCGCATTTGGGCCAGCCTCAATACAGGAAGCATCTATACGAGGCACTGGAGGAGTAGATGTTTTGCTTGAGTCGCTACAGGCAACTAAAAGTGCTGTAGACGTTGCAAGAGCAACAAGCGTTGCCTTTCGAAATGAAATGAACATGAAGTACTGCCTTTTTTGTATTACTTATGTTCGGCAATATACATCATGAGTGAAACTTAGTAACAACACATTTTATACAATTCGCCTTTCATAGCAGCCATATTTCTAGCACAAAATAGCCGCTAGGCAAAATTCAGCATCAGTTTTTGCGCTAATTCAACGTCTGCAGGCGCTAGATCTAACATCGCTAAATGCCCTATTGGCACCCAGTCAATTTGATCATGCACGCTTAGCACACAGTCCATCTCGGGCAATTCAACAAACAGGCCAATTAGCTCAATACTGACATCTGCATAATGATGCTGCGTGCGCGCAAACTCTTCGCCGATATGCGCAGCAATATTGAGCTCTTCGTGTAGCTCACGCGCCAAAGCTTCGGTATCGCTCTCACCGGCCTCAACTTTACCGCCAGGAAACTCCCAAAGCCCTGCTTGGCGCTGACCGATTGCGCGCCTAGCTACCAACACTAAGCCATCACGCAAGGCAATCGCTGCAACAACCTTAATCATTCCAGCTCCTTATTACTAACGACTTTCTAGCCACCGCGCGGCTTGTGCTAATGACGCAGCCAAAGACTCCGTTGTCGCATCGAACAATGGTTGTACTTGCGCGGCGTCATTGGCGTTAATGGCCAACTCAAGCTGCAGGGCAATATGTGCAAAATACTGTGCGCCCAATGAACCTAGTGAACCACGCAAACTATGCAGTATTCCAGCGGCACGATCACTATCGCCGGCTAGCCATGCCTCATTGGCATCGTTTAATGGCGACACACCGGCGTCAACTGCTTTAGCGATAATTTTAGCTAAGGCATCGACATAACCTGAATCGTTCTGCGCTAAGGCCAACAATGAGGAAACATCGAAGTCAGCCAGCATTTGGGGGGCTGGAATCGCCGAGCGTTTGCCATCGGCCAAGGCAGAGGCCTTAGAGATGGGCAGGCTCTCTAAAACAGCCTTAATCGATGCCATCATTTGCTCATGAATAATCGGTTTAGCAATAAAACCATTCATACCCGCTGCCAAATACGACTCGCGCTCACTGTCGAGCACACCTGCAGTCATTGCCAAAATAGGCCCTTTCCATTGCTCATTTTGGCGTAAATGCTCAGTCGCCGTAATGCCATCCAAGACAGGCATTTGAATGTCCATTAAAATTAAATCGATGGCGTCAGGATCAGACTTTATCGCCTCAATAGCCTGCTCACCGTGCTCCGCCATGCGCACTTCAGCACCCGCTTGCGTCAACATTTGGCCGGCGACAAAACGGTTTAGCGCATTGTCCTCAACTAACAAAATATGCAGGCCAAGTAAGGGTTGCTCAACTGTATCTGGCAATGCAACTAGGGCTTCGCCACGCCGCTTCGCTATCGCCTCATGCAAAGTATCGAATAGATTTGAGCTAGTTACTGGCTTAACCAACACTGCATCTATACTGCGTTTGCCCAAGGCTTGCTGCATCTCTGATTGTTCGAAAGCGCTAACCATTATCACCATTGGCCAAGATGCTTCAGGATGCTCAGCCTGAACTGCCGACATAGTCTCTAAACCATCAAGGCCGGGCATTTGCCAATCCATTACCAAAACATCGAAGGAATTGTTCGCTGCCTGTGCGCGATTAATCACAGCTAGCGCATCTTTACCGCTAGTCGCTGCACTGGCAAACCAGCCCCAACTCATGATGGCTTTACATAAATACTCACAGCTGGTGGGATTGTCGTCGACAACTAGTACGCGCAAATCACCAAGTTGAGTTGCTGAACGCTGATTCTCTAAATGCAAGTCAGCTTCTGATAGCGGCACGCAAATACTAAATTCGGTACCTACACCAAACTCACTACTGAGCTGCAAGGAGCCGCCCATTAAAGCGACTAAACGCTTCGATATAACCAGGCCTAAACCAGTGCCACCAAATCGGCGCGTAATGGATGCATCACCTTGCGAGAATGGCGCAAATAGCCCCTTCTGCTGATCAGCAGTCATGCCAATACCAGTGTCGCGCACACGAAAACGTACGCAAGGCCCTAGCTCTGCGTCGTGATGATTATCGACGAGCAAAGCCACCTCACCCTCTTCCGTAAACTTGATGGCGTTACCAACTAAATTCACTAGCACTTGCTGCAAACGCTGAACATCACCCACATAACTTTCGGCGACATCAGGCTCAACACCAATGATCAGCTCAATGGATTTATGCGCGGCATTTACGGACATGATGGTGGCTAAAACATTAAGCACATCATTGAGGCGGAATGGCGACTCCACTAAAGCCATATGGCCGGCTTCAATTTTTGAAAAATCTAAAATGTCATTGAGTAGAGTTAGCAGTGACTCACCAGCCCCACGCAGCATATTTAAGTATTTGGTTTGATCGGCGCTAAGCTTCGTTTTGCCAAGCAAATGCGTGATGCCCAAAACCGCATTCATTGGTGTGCGAATTTCATGACTGATATTGGCAACAAAGGCAGATTTGGCCTGACTCGCCACTTCAGCGCGCTCCTTCGCAACCAGTAGCTCTGCGGTGCGCTCTTCGACCTGATGCTCAAGGTTGGCATTTAGTGCCAAAACCTCGGCCTCAGCGGCTTTCTCTCGACTAATGTCACGCAAGCTATGCGCCACAGCAATCACTTGCCCCTGCGCATCGAGTACTGGCGAAACCGAGCACGACACATAGATTACGCTACCGTCGCGCTGCTCACGACTAGTGCTGAAGTGCGGCACCGTTAAGCCTTGGCTAAGCGTATTCTGCATGCTCGCGATTTCAAATATATCGCCACCAATCAACGTCGCTATATCACAGCCAATAGCCTCTTCTGCTGAGTAATCAAAGAGACGAGTAGAAGCTTGGTTCCAACTCAAAATCGTGCCGGTTAGTGTGGTGACAATAATGGCATCACTAGCACTGGCAACAATCGCCGCTTGCCGGCTTTGCTGCATGTCTATCTGTCGCTGACGTCGCCTAATGATCAAGTACAGCTGCAAAAAGATCATGCTAATTAATGAGACTAGCAGCATGCTCAGCAACGTTGTTTTTCTCGCCGCAACGACACTATCCATGATCATGCGATCATCAGCGGCTATGACGATATTCACGGGATAGGCTTTGCGACCATCACCGATCGTGATTAGTCTAGCGGCGCCATGCAGTACGCGATCATCTACGGTATGCCACAAAGTAATGCCTTGGGGAATATCAGGCTCGGAGACATTACTTGTGGCCATATCTTGCCAACGATAACGCTTGCCTAAGTCGAAACCATACTCATACGCGGGGTTTGGATGCAGAATAAAATCGCCATCTGGATTAGTGACATAAGCCTGAGCATAGCTTGGCAACCTTGCCTTAATGCTTTGCAATAAGCTTTTGCTGTCGTAATTCAGCACCACCATGGCATAGAGCTGACCATCTTCTGTATAGATTGGCGTAGCTAAGCGCAGCACCGGCGTATATGGAATTTCAACCTTGCCATACTCGCGATTAAGATTTAACGGTGAGATATAAATCTCATAGGGCTTTAGCTTGATCGTCTCTTGGTAATACTGTGTATCGACTTTATTTTGCAGCTGGCTCATGGGCACAATTTTGGCCACTCCGCTGCGCTTATCTACACGAACAAGCTCCTTACCATTATCTTGAACACCGATTAAACGTATTTGTAACAGATCAGGATTGGTTTCAAGGTAGGCCAGATATACATTATTCAGTTGTTGCGCCCAAACTTCAGAGCTTATCTGTAGCTGCGGGTCCATGCCGTCGTGAAATGCCGCGCGGGTCATACCTTTTAGCGGTGGTAGGCGCGAAAGAAAGTGCACGTCATTGCGAAGGGCATCGATTCGACTTTTAAATTGCTCGCTACGCAAGGTGCTCATACGCAGCAGTTCATTATTCAGTTTGATATTGGCAGTGTGCCGAGTTCGCGAATCGGACAAAGTCACGGCCATTACTGTGACAAGTAATAACAAGGTTAATAGGCTCATCCAAGCGAAGAAGCTCGTGGACGGCTTGTGCCAGCGAAACAACGCCATAAGAACAGCCTTTTTAGCGCCTACGAAAATAAGCTAACGCGTACATATAGTAGTAAGGGTACTTATTTCAGCGCAAAGATGTGCAACTTCCGTTAGATATCCTGTGGCCAAATTGTTGCCTTAGCTGCGCAATGTCTCGTGCTCATGTTACAAACAGCATCGTTACACACTACTAAAACAGTCGGAGATGTCTATGTTAAGCATGATTCTTGTTGGTTTAATTGCCGGCTGGTTGGCTGGCGTCGTAATGAAAGGTGGCGGATACGGCATCATTGGCGATATCGTCGTGGGTATTGTCGGTGCTGTTATCGGAGGTAAATTATTTGAGGCGCTAGGCTTGGCGTCGAGCGGAGGATTTATTTCCAGCATCATCGTAGCCACTGTGGGTGCGGTGGTACTGATCGCCATCATACGTTTCATCAAACGCGCGTAAAACCCACCAAAGCAACGCGATGCCAAGCGCCAGGGCACATGTCAGCAAAATGATGACACCAAACCAACCTTGGCCAGCCCAGGCCACTCCAGCTAAAGTGCCGAGCGCACTAGCTCCAATGTAATAACTCAGTAAATACAGCGCGGCGGCCAATGCTTTATGCTGGCCAGCGCGCTGCCCTACCCAGCTACTTGCAATGGCATGCGCACCAAAAAAAGAAAATGTGAACAGCGCCACGCCGACAAGAAGGCAAATCAAATAATTGGCTAGTGACAGCCACAAGCCCAGAAGCATCAGCAGCCACATCCAAGCTAGGGCTGCTCGCTGCCCAAGTTGCCGTGTTAAGCGCCCCGACCATGCAGAGGCCAATGAGCCGGGTAAATACAGTAAAAATACAGCGCCGATAGCTGCTGAGCTGAGCAAAAATGGCGGCAATTCAAGACGAAAGCTTAAGTAGTTATACAGCCCAACAAATATGCCTAGCAGCAAGAAGCCGGTGATATAGAGCGCCCAGAGCTGGGCATCGGAAGTAATGGCTTTTATCGCGCTAGCAAAGGCCTGCCTCCCCTGCCGAGACCATGGCAATGCGCGAGCGTAGAAGTACTGAGAAGGTGGTAAAAACCACCACATAGCAATAGCGGCAAACAGGCCGATGACTCCAACAGCTGCGACCGCATCTGACCATGGCCAATACTCGGCAACCACCGCTGTGGCGAGACGGCCGCTCATTCCGCCCAAAGCAGTGCCAGCAATATAGATGCCCATAACGCTACCGACTGCTCGTGGCTCAACCTCCTCACCGGCATAGGCCATGGCTGTTGCCGGTAAGCCGGCGAGCGCAATGCCCGCTAATGCACGCAGCACAAGTAGTTGCTCAAGGTTGTGCGCACACGCAGTCATCACCGTCAATGCAGCAGCAATAAACATAGCCCAACACATAACCGGACGGCGGCCAAAACGGTCGGCGAGTAGGCTGGCAGGAATTAAGGCCAAGCCTAATGTGGCGGTGGCAATAGATAGAATGAATGAGCTTTGCGCAGGCGAAAGCTGTAGGTCGCGGGCAAAGTGTGGCAACAATGGTTGAGGCCAATACAACAGCCAAAATGTGGCAAAGCCACCGAGCAATAGTGCATACGAAACCCGGCGGTAACCGGG
>CAXIBK010000002.1:0-33457 GCA_964022225.1 uncultured Paraperlucidibaca sp. | reverse complement strand
CACGCATCGTGTGGTGGGTTGTGCGTGGCGCATTGGTTGTCATTTTACTAGGCATGGCCTTGGGCGAATACGTGGTGCCGATTACCGAACAGCGCGGCGACGCCTTGAAGGCACGGGCCTTAGGTCAGGATTATCAGCCCGGTCGCATCACCGGCTATTGGCAGCGAGAAGATAATGAGCTAATCAATATTCGCGTCGTTACTCCCGAAGGCGAGCTGCTTGGCGTTAGCCGCTACGCCTACAACGCCGATGGTCAGTTGCAGCAAGCTGTTTTCGCTGCCCGCGGCAACTATCACGGCAGCCATTGGCAGCTGCACGATGTGAAAGCCACCGAGTATTTGCCCGATGCTAGTGCGCAAGTCAGTACGCTAGCCGAGTTAAATTGGCAGATTGATTTAACCCCAGAGTTTTTGCGTGTCGCCGCCGCTCCACCACAGCAATTGGGCTTGGTCGACCTGCATTCATTCGCGCAATACCTCAAACGCCAAGCGCTAGACTCAGGCACCTATGACCTGCAGTTCTGGAAGAAAATACTTAGCCCACTGGCCGTGTTTTCTATGATGCTGGTGGCCTGCTCGTTTATTTTTGGCCCGCTGCGCTCGGTGACTTTGGGCTTTCGCATCATCACCGGCGTTTTGGTCGGCCTAGGCTTTCGCTATGTGCAAGAGGCCGCTGGCTTTGCTAGTTTGATTTATCACACGCCGCCGTTGTTATCGGTGCTTATTCCCATTGTATTGACCATGGCGCTTGGCGGTCTGGCGCTGTATCGAGCGCGCTGATGAGTTTACGTTGGCAACAATGGGCGGTGACCGACATTGGCACTCGCCGCGCGCAAAACGAAGATGCCATTGTGCTGCGCGATGATGTTCAGCTCTGGGCAGTGATTGATGGGCTTGGCGGTCAAGATACCGGCACCGTGGCCAGTGCCGCATTAGCTCATGCGCTTGTGCACTTGAGTTTGTCGCCTCAGCTTGCAGATGCTTGTGATCAGCTCGACGATGTATTGCTTGCCGTGCATGAGCAAATTCACGCCTTTTCGCAAGCCCAGGAGCCGTCGCGATTGGTCGGCGCCACAGTGGGCGTGTTGCGCGCAACAGCAACGTGGTGCCTATTTGTTTGGGTCGGCGATGTGCGTTTATACCGCTTACGCGATGGTCAATTTTCTTTGCTCAGCCAAGATCATATTGACGAAAGCGGCAATCTCACACGTCTCATCGGTACCGATGAACCTTTACCAGACGCCTTAGTGTTACGTGCTCAGGCCGGCGATCGTTATTTGCTCTGCAGTGATGGCCTGCATGCGCAGGTGCCGGAAAACCGCATACAGTATTGGCTTGCTCGCGACCCTGTTATAGCCCTGCGCGAGTTAGTTGCTGAGGCATTGGTTGCTGGCGGCCGCGATAACGTAAGCATGGTATTGCTAGAGGCCAGCAATGGCGAAAATTGACTTAGATGATGTGAACTTTGCGCTGCAGGAGTTGGTGCGCTTGCAGCTAGCCGGTGAGCTTGCCGCTGAGGAAGCTTGGCGTGAGCGCCAGCAGTTGCTCGATGCGCTGGAAGCTAACTGGGATGATGTGCCTGAGCAACTCGGACAAACTAGCAACAACGCTAATTCTCCCACCACAAACAGCCATGATGATGAGTGCAAGCCATCAAAAGCTCAGCGCTTTTTTTTTTTTTTTTTGACGACAGTGTGGGCGCGCCTTCGCGAGCTCGGCTTGGTTTGGGCTTTGCTTGGTCTAACGCTAGCCACCTGCTTTTATGTGGCGTCGCTCTAAGCCATAGCTAATTTCATTTGTCACCAAAGAGCCCGAGAAAACGGTAGGGCTTGCGGGATTTGGGTCGCACCGGCACGCGCACGACTTCGGTATCACTCATGACATCGTGTAGGCAGCGGCCGTGGCTTAAGCCAGTCAGTGGTAGCCAACCCCAAACATAATTCACTATAAAGCCGAGTAGTACGCTAAAGCCAAAGGCCTTGCCGTTGCCATCTTGCAATACCCACGCGATGGCGCCGCAGGTTACCGGTAAAGCACAGGCAGAAAGAAAGCGGCGTAGCGCATCGCGCCAGCGCGGGCGTTGACCATCGCGGCGAATAAGCTCAAGTCGCCAGGTTTGCATGCCCAAGGTTTGCCCGCTGCGTGTCCAGCAATAGCCATAAAAACCAAAGATGATGAGTATGCTGGCGGGGAATTGTAGGCCGTAGCGCACTTCTGCTGAGAGCAGCTCAACTTCTTGCGCATGGGCCGATTGGCCGCTGGTAAAAATGCCGACCAAGATGACATTGAGCACGGCAAGTAGGGCGATTAGCAGCAGGGCATCATAAAGCAGGCAAATTAAACGCACGCTGACGCCGGCGCGCGGATATTCCAAAACGCTGGGCGTTTGTGTCTGAGTATTGCTTGGGATTTTCTGGCGGCGTTTGCGCTGAAAGGGTGCAGATGAGCGACTCATTGTTAGATCCTGTCGTGGGGCGCTTAAAGCATAAGCAGACAAGGATCAAAGCATCGCGGAGCAAGGTCAAGTGGTGCCGAGGAAGGGAATCGAACCCTTACGATGTCTCCACCGGCGGATTTTGAGTCCGCTGCGTCTACCAGTTCCGCCACCTCGGCTTGAACTTGCTGCGTTGCGAGGCGCGATTATAGCGATGCATCACGCAGCGTCAAGGCAAGACTGTTATACTTCGCCACCTTTTTTTATGATGCAGTGGGCATGAATCGCCGCGACTTCTATTTTGACCTGCCCGATGAACTCATTGCTCGCTATCCATTGGCCGAGCGCAGTGCCTCGCGGCTCCTGTGTTTAAGCGGCCGTGATGGTCGTGTGGCGCATCGCCAATTCCGCGAATTGCCTGAGCTCATCGCGCCCGGCGACCTGTTGGTGTTTAACCAGTCACGGGTCATGCCAGCACGCTTGTTTGCGCAAAAAACCAGCGGCGGCCATGTCGAAATTCTTATCGAGCGCCTGCCTAGCGCAACCACAGCATTAGCTCATTTGCGCGCGAGTAAGTCGCCGAAGCCCGGCAGTGAGCTGATATTGAGCGATGGCACGCTTGTGCGCATGACGGCGAGAGCCGATGCGCTTTTTGTGCTTGAGGCCGATGAGCCATGGGCGGGCATTATGGCGCGTGCTGGTGAGATGCCATTGCCGCCGTACTTTCAGCGCGAGGCTGAGGCTAGCGACAACGAGCGCTACCAGACGGTTTATGCCCGCGATGAGGGCTCAGTGGCAGCGCCTACCGCCGGCCTGCATTTTGATGATGGCGTGATGGCGGCTTTGCAGGCGCGCGGCATTGAAACAGCGTTTGTCACTTTGCATGTTGGCGCTGGCACATTTCAGCCGGTGCGCAGCGATCAGCTCGAAGATCACATCATGCATGCTGAGTGGTTAACGGTATCGGCTGAAGTGATCGCCGCTGTGCAAGCAGCGCGTGCTCGCGGCGGGCGCGTTATTGCGGTTGGCACTACTAGCGTGCGTGCTTTGGAGTCAATGGCTTGGGCCAGTCGTGGCATTGATCCTGAGCAATGGCGAGTAGGGCAGAGTCAGCAAAGCGCCACCCAGCCGCCACCCAGCGACAGTCAATGCATCGGCGCACTGCCCACGACTGACAAAACCATCATCGCTCAGCAGCTAAAACCTTTCGCTGGTGACACACGACTATTCATCACGCCGGGTTACGATTGGCAGGTAATCGATGCCATGGTGACCAACTTCCATCTGCCCGAGTCCACACTATTAATGTTGGTCTCGGCCATGGCAGGTCGCGAAGCCGTGCTTTCGGCCTACGCAGAGGCCATCGCGCAAAACTATCGATTTTTCAGCTACGGCGATGCCATGTGGGTCACCGGCCCCGATTGGCAGGCGCAGCCTTCAACTCGAGATACCCCATGAAGTTCACCCTACACGCCACCGATGGCAAAGCCCGTCGCGGCACGCTCACTTTCGATCGCGGCACAGTCGAGACTCCAGCATTTATGCCAGTCGGCACCTATGGCACGGTCAAAGGCATGCTGCCGCGCGATATTCATGCCATTGGCGCCGAAATCATTCTCGGTAATACCTTTCACCTCTGGCTGCGCCCTGGCACTGAGGTCATCAAGCAACACGGTGATCTGCATGACTTCACTCAATAGCAGGGACCCATCCTCACCGACTCCGGCGGCTTTCAAGTCTTTAGCTTGGGTAAGCTTAGAAAAATCACCGAAGAGGGCGTGCGTTTTCAATCGCCGGTCGATGGCAGCAAGGTATTTTTGAGCCCCGAAGAAAGCATGCGGATTCAGCGTGATCTTGGCTCCGATGTGGTCATGATTTTCGATGAGTGCACGCCGTATCCCGCCACGCATGAAGAAGCTGATAAGTCGCTGGAGTTGTCGCTACGTTGGGCCAAACGCTCGAAAGACGCACATGGTGACAACCCCAATGCGCTCTTTGGCATTGTCCAAGGCGGCATGTATGAAGACTTGCGCCTAAAGTCGCTGGCTGGTCTTGAGCAGATTGATTTCGACGGCTATGCCATTGGCGGCTTGTCGGTGGGCGAGCCGAAAGAAGACATGATTCGCATTTTGGATTTCTTGCCCGAGCATTTGCCGGCTAATAAGCCGCGCTACGTCATGGGCGTCGGTAAGCCCGAAGACTTAGTTGAAGGCGTACGTCGTGGCATCGATATGTTTGACTGTGTGATGCCCACGCGTAATGCCCGCAATGGCCATTTTTTCGTTACCGATGGCCTTGTGCGCATTCGCAATAGCCAATACAAAACCGATACTGGCCCGCTCGACCCGCATTGCGATTGCGAAGCTTGCACTGGTTTTTCGCGCGCTTATTTACATCACCTCGATAAGTGCGGCGAAATGCTTGGCGCGCAACTCGGTACCATCCATAATTTACGCTACTACCAACGCCTCATGGCGGGTTTGCGCGAGGCCATTGAACAAGGTAGATTGCAGGCCTTCGTCGATGACTTCTACGCCCGTCGTGACTTACCAACACCCCCGCTTAATGTGGATATTTCGGAGTAATATCAATGAGTTTCTTTATTTCTGACGCGCTTGCCGAGGGCGGTGCCGCCGCTGCTGGAGCACCATCAGCACCAGGTCAAATCGTTATGCTGTTGGGCTTTTTGGTGATCTTTTATTTCCTCTTATGGCGCCCACAAGCAAAGCGCCAAAAAGAAGCGAAAAATTTGATCGAAAGCCTGAGCAAAGGTGACGAAGTTGTTTTTGCCGGTGGTTTGCTCGGCCGCATTAACAAACTAGAAGGCGATTTTGCTGTCGTAGAAATCAACGACAATATGACTGTAAAAATTCAAAAAGCAGCAGTTATTGCTAATCTGCCCAAAGGCACGCTGAAAAGCCTTTAATCTTCACCACCCCCGGCTCGCTCGGGGGTATTTATTTGTACAGGTGTCCGCATGCGTTTCCCCGCTTGGAAATATGTCCTGATTGTTTTTGTATTAGTCATTTCGGTGCTCTATTCATTACCCAATCTTTACCCCGATGAGCCAGCCTTACAGGTTTCCGGTGCTCAGGCTGCTACGCCTGTCGATGCCGAGCTACTCAAACGTGCCGCATTTGCGCTCGATGAGGCCAAAATGGCTCATCACGGTGATGAAGTGCAGGCCAAAGGTGTGCTCCTACGCCTTAATACCCCAGAAGAGCAGGTGCAAGCGCAGGCTGTTTTACGCCGAGCCTTAGGTGACAATTATGTCGTTGCCTTAAACCTAGCACCAACGACACCAGATTGGCTGATGGCCATTGGTGCGAAACCAGTAAAGCTAGGCTTAGACTTGCGCGGTGGTGTTCATTTCAAATTAGAAGTCGATGTCGACAAAGCGTTGGAGCAGCGCCAAGAAGGTTATGCCAGCGATATTCGTAAGCAATTTCGTGATGCCAAAGTGGCCTATCGTGGCGTTAGTGAGTTAACTGGTGGCTCCTTAGAAGTTCGCTTTGCCGATGATGCATCGCGCCAAGCTGGCCTAGATATTTTGCGCGCGCAGTTCAGTGACTTTACGCCAGAGTTGATTAACCACTCCGAAGGCCCAAGTATTCGCTTGGATTACACGCCAGCCAAACGCCGCGAAATTATCGATTATGCCGTGGGCCAAAACTTAACCACTTTGCGCAATCGTATTAATGAAATCGGCGTATCTGAGCCCATAATTCAGCGCCAAGGTGCAAACCGGATTGTTGTTGAACTACCTGGCTTGCAAGACACGGCAGAAGCGAAGCGTATTTTGGGCCGTACCGCGAGCCTTGAGTTCCGTTTCACTAGTCAAGAGGCCGACTCTGGCTTTAGTGCGCCGCCAGGCACCGAGCGTCTTGAGCGTTCGCAAGGCGGTACGGTATTGCTAGAAAAACGCAAAATCGTGACTGGTGAGCGCGTCACCAATGCGCAATCAAGCTTTGATGAGTACTCGCGCCCACAGGTCAATATCAATCTCGATAGCCGTGGTGGTCGCCTAATGGCTGATGCCACGCGCAATAGTGTTGGTCGTCAAATGGCGGTGTTATTTGTCGAAAACAAACAGCGCATTCGTTTTGAAACCGATGCCAATGGCAAAGCGGTGGAGATTCGCGACCCCTATGTTGAACGCCGCGTGATCAACGTTGCTACGGTGCAGTCCATGCTTGGCTCGCAGTTCCGTATTACTGGCCTAGATTCACCTGCAGAGTCGCAAGAGCTCGCCTTGCTGCTACGCGCCGGTGCATTAGCGGCGCCAATGTACTTCGTTGAAGAACGTACCGTTGGCCCAAGCTTAGGCCAGGAAAACATTGATAAAGGCTTGTTATCGACACAAATCGGTTTGCTTTTGGTCGCCTTAGTCATGCTCGCGGTCTACAAAGGTTTTGGTCTGATCGCCAATATCGCGGTGATACTGAACTTGGCTGTATTGATGGCTGTGATGGGCGCTTTAGGTGCTGCGCTGTCGCTACCCGGTATTGCTGGCATCGTGCTCACTATCGGTATGGCGGTAGACGCTAACGTGCTGATTTGTGAGCGTATCCGAGAGGAGTTGCGCAATGGTATGAGCCCGATGGCCTCGATTGTTGCCGGCTACGACCGCGCTTGGGGCACCATTCTCGATGCCAACCTGACCACGCTCATCGTCGCGATCATTTTGTTTGCCATCGGCACGGGCCCGATCAAAGGCTTTGCTGTGACATTGGCCATCGGCATTCTCACCTCCATGTTTACCGCCATCACCGTGACTCGTGCCATCGTGCAAGTGGTCTATGGTGGTCGCCGTATCAACAAAATCAGTATTTAAGAGGCCGTCATGAACGAAGTTCGTATCATACGTTTCATGCGTTTTCGCCGCCTAATGGCCATTGTGTCAGGCGCGGTAGTGGTAATTGGTCTCGTGTCGCTACTGACACAGGGCTTAAACCTAGGGCTGGATTTCACTGGTGGCACATCGATTGAGTTGCGCTTTGAGCAATCTGCGCATCAGGCAGAGGTTGCCGATGCACTAGAGAAGGCTGGCGTTAAAGATGCAGTGGTGCAGTATTTGGGTGGTGCGAACACCATTCAGGTGCGCCTGCCGCCGCAGCCAGGTGAAGCTACTGCATTTGGTCAGCGTATTGCTGAGGCGGTGTCAACGCCGGGTAACCAAGCAGCCGTGCAGCAAATTGATAGTGTCGGTTCGCAAGTTGGCGATGAGCAGTACACGCAGTCATTGATCGCGATTTTGCTCGCCTTAGGCATGATGATGGTTTACGTCGCGATTCGTTATCGCTTCAAGTTCGCCGTTGGCGCTGTTATCTCGCTATTCCACGATGTGATCTTCACGCTCGGTGTGTTTTCGCTATTTCAACTGCCATTCGATTTAACCGTCTTGGCTGCCGTGCTAGCGCTAATTGGTTATTCGCTTAACGATACTATCGTGGTGTTTGATCGCGTTCGTGAAAACTTCCGCAAATTACGCAAGTCCGATCCAGTTGAAATTGTTGATATTTCACTGACCGAGACCCTGCGTCGTACCATCATGACGGTAGCAACAGTGGTCGTTGTAGTCTTGGCTATGTTGATTGCTGGCGGTCCAGCGCTGCATTGGTTCTCGGTGGCAATGCTGGTTGGCCTATTTGCCGGTACGTATTCGTCGATCTACATTGCCTCGGCCTATGCCTTGTCTATGGGCTTGTCGAAAGAAGACTTTATTGTCGAGGTGAAAAAAGCCGAGGACGAACGCCCATAGGTCACTTATCGCTGATGAGTTGATGCTAAGTCTCAGTCATGTAAGATGTGCGGGCTACTAATCTTTTGGAGTTTTACGTATGAATATGAAATTAGCTGCCGTAGTCACACTGGTTATGGGTTCTGCGCTTTTGGCAGGTTGTGAGAAAAAGCCAGAAACCGTGATGGACAGCGCTTCAGAAGTAGTTGATGAAGCTACTGATGCAGTTGGCGATGCCACTGATACACGTGAAAACGAAAGCATGAAAGATGCTGTAGAAGATCTGAAAGAGTCAGTATCTGAAGCGGGCGAGAAAGTTACTGACGTAGCTAAAGATGCTAAAGCTGCTGCTGAAGAAGCCGTTAGCGGTAACTAATAAAGTCTGCGCATTTCGCAAACTTTAGCGTTAAAAGCCCGACTTAGCTCTGTGCGGTCGGGCTTTTTTAAGTCTAAAAATTGGCAGTGCTAGACAAAAACTATACAAATGCAGGCGCAATTTGCATTGCCATTGATGAATTTATAGCCAAACATGAGGTCGGATTGCGTAGAGCTGTGCCATGAAGCGATTACTCCTTATCAGCCTTGTAGTAGCAACGCCCGTACAGGCGGCTGAACTACTGCCCATTCTCACGTTAAAGAATTTATTCAAAGACGTGCCGGCTAAACTCGGCCTGATGAGTAAGCAAGAGCGCTTGCTACAGAGTGAGTTTGATCGCTCTGAGGGGGGCATTAAAAGCCCCGATGCTGGCATTGCTTTGGTTTCTAGCGAACGCGATATGGATACTCGATTCTGTCAGTTTGGTGATTGCACATCGGGCAGCTCCTTACGCATGCGTCAAGACCGTAGTGGCTTGGCCTGGAATTTACCCATTAGCAATGATTTCCGTGTTGCCGCAAAAGCCGAGTGGGTGCGCTATCAGACCTATTCATTAACGCAGCGTAGCAGCCAAGGCTTGTTTGGCATGGGCATGGGCTTAGACAGTAGCTGGCGTTTAAGCAGTGCAATCTCAGCGTATGCCAGCGCAGGTGTGCTGCAGCTCGATCAGCAAACTGGGGTAGAGGGTTTGTTTGGTTTGAGCACCGAGCTCAATAAATCCAAACTGTTTGTAGAGGCGACCTGGATGGATATGGACGCTTCTGATCGCACGACCGCAAGTGTTGAGTCGAGCAATATACGTGTGGGCATCTCGCGCGCTTTTTCAGGGCTCTAAAACAATGCCCTGCTGTTTAGGCAAGGCATTTAGTTTTCTTACAGCGTGTGTTTCAACTTAACGCTTCAAGCTCGCCGGAATATGCGGTGCCAGTGTCGTCAATAAACCTTTAAATACTTTCGGGTTGCCCGCGACAATATTGCCGCTGGTTAAATAGCCGTGGCCGCCAGTAAAGTCGGACACCAGGCCACCGGCCTCACGAATGATGAGTTCGCCGGCAGCGATATCCCATGGCGCTAAGCCAAACTCAAAAAAGCCATCGAGGCGACCGGCTGCTACATAAGCCAAATCCAGCGATGCGGCACCAGCGCGGCGCAGGCCGGCGGTTTGCGTGGCAACGGCTTTGAACATATTTAGGTAGCCATCCATCGCGTGCATTTGATCAGGACGGAATGGGAAGCCGGTACCAATCAATGCGCCTTCGAGCGTGCGACGATCCGATACGCGTAGGCGGCGACCATTCATGGTCGCGCCACTGCCGCGACTGGCAGAGAATGCTTCACGCTTAAGCGGGTCGAGCACCACGGCATGCTCGGTTACGCCACGGTATTGCACAGCAATCGAGATTGCGTATTGAGGAAAGCCGTGAATAAAGTTGGTGGTGCCATCGAGTGGGTCGATGATCCAGAGCCAATCCGCATCTTCACCTTTGCCCGCAGTAACGCCAGACTCTTCAGCTTGGATGCTATGGCCTGGGTAGGTTTTGCGAACAAACTCGATGATAGCGCGCTCAGCGGCAGTATCGACTTGAGTGACATAGTCGTTTAAGCCTTTGGCTTCAACGTCAACTAGATCTAAACGATCGGCGGCTTTCGCGATAATATCGGCGGCCAAATTGGCGGCGCGAAGCGCCATAGTCAGCATGGGTTGCATGAAGCGGACTCTGTATAAAGAACGTGGAATGCAGCTAGTGTAACATAGGCGGCCTTATGAATATCTCTACTCGCATCATCCTTGTGCACACAACCTTGCCGGCAAATATCGGCTCGGCTGCGCGTGCCATGAAAACTATGGGTCTCACCGATCTGGTGTTGGTCTCCCCGAAGCATTTTCCACACGCCGATGCGACTTCGCTAGCATCGGGGGCGTCCGATATTTTGGCGAATGCCAGAGTGGTGGAAACCTTGGCCGACGCCATGGCCGATTGTGAAGTGGTACTAGGTACCAGTGCACGTAATCGCACCATTAATATGGCGCAAATAGATGCTCGTGAGGCGGGCCTTATGGCGCAGCAGTACGGTGCTAAAAGCGCAAAATTGGCATTTGTTTTTGGACGAGAAGATCGCGGTTTAACTAACGAAGAGCTGCAACTTTGTCACGGCCATGTGTTTATCCCAACCAACGAAGTCTATGGCGTATTGAATGTGGCCTCGGCGGTACAGGTCCTGAGCTATGAGGTGCGCATGGCGCATTTGCTAGCCAGCAACACCGAATTGACTACTGCCGCTTCCGCCGCTGAGCCTGAGCGCATGCCGATTACCCTAGTACCATGGGATGAAGAGTTGGTAGCTGGCGCTGATATGACGCAATTTTATGCTCATATGGAACAGGCCCTAGTGGCAGCTGATTTTTTAGATCCGAGTAACCCTCGCCAAATCATGACCCGTTTGCGCCGACTATTTGGCCGCACGCGTCTCGACAAGCCTGAGTACAATCTTTTGCGTGGATTTTTTAAGCGTGTTATCGCCATGAAAGCTGCTGCGCCAAAACAGGAAAACGTATGAATAGTAACGACAGCAACCCGCCCGATGGCTTGTTTTGCCGCATCCGTGAAGATATCGATTCGGTGTTTGATCGCGACCCAGCGGCACGCACGCGACTTGAGGTGCTGCTTAACTACCCCGGCTTGCATGCTGCCTTAGCGCATCGTTGGTCGCATCGCTTATGGAACGCCAACTGGAAAGGATTGGCACGTTTTATCTCGACTTTGTCACGGTTTTGGACCGGTATCGAGATCCATCCAGGTGCGAAAATTGGCCGTCGATTTTTTATTGATCATGGCATGGGCGTGGTAATTGGTGAGACCGCAGAAATTGGCGATGATGTGACGCTGTATCATGGCGTGACCTTAGGTGGCACGTCGTGGAATGGCGGTAAGCGCCACCCAACATTAGAAGATGGTGTGGTGGTTGGTGCGGGCGCAAAAGTGCTGGGGCCTATTATCGTTGGGCGTGGTGCGAAGATTGGCTCTAACGCCGTTGTGGTCAAGGCCGTGCCGGCAGAGGCCACAGTGGTTGGCCCGGCGGCGCGCGTGATTATTCCTACTGCTTGCCAGGATGCAAAAGAGCAAGCTCGTCGTGACTTTGCCGAGCGCATAGGCTTTCCGTCCTATGCCGCACAGCCTGATTTACCCGATCCGGTGCTCGCTGCCATGCGCGATATGCTCGATCATATGCAGGCATCAGAGGTGCGTATGGACCGTATTTGTAGCGACCTTAAAAAGGCGGGCATTGAAGTGTGCAGTGAGAAGCCTGGGGCCATCAGTGCAGAAACTTTAGCCACTGTGCAGGAAGATGACGCTGAGCCTAAGCAATAAAGTCTATTCTGGTGACTCAACGATCCAATCGTCGAGTTGAGTTACCAGTAATTGATCGATGCGATGATTCTCAATGTCGACAACTTCGAAGCGAAACCCAGCATATTCCACGCTATCGGTTAGCTTGGGTATTTTGCGTAGCTGGTAGCTCATGAAGCCGGCGATGGTTTCGTAGTTTTCATCATCTGGGAACGCATCGATTGCTAGTACATGCATGACGCTTTCGACAGGCGTAAAGCCATCAATAAGCCAGCTTTTATCGTCGCGACGAACAATTTGCTGCTGGTTAGCACTGACCAAGTCGCCCATCACCGTGTTCATCACATCATTAAGCGTGATCAAACCAACCACCAGCGCATATTCGTTGAGCACAACGGCGAAATCTTCGCGGCCTTGGCGAAACTGTGTCAGCAGCTCCGACAAAGTTAGTGTGTCGGGCACGGTCATCACCGGCTTAATCCATGGCGCATCGGTGAGTACTAGCGGTTCATTATTGATGATGCGTAGCAGCAGATCTTTCGAATCGGCATAGCCGACCATACGATCGATAACATCGTCGCAGACCATGAATTTCGAATGCGCGTGTTGACCGATCAAGGCGCGAATTTCAGCCTCGCTTTCTTGCAACGTGAAATAAATGATGCTCTCGCGTGTGGTCATCGCAGAGGTCACTAGGCGCGACTCTAGGTCAAATACATTTCCAATCACTTGCTGCTCAGTCATTTGCATGACGCCAGCCTGCGTGCCAGCCTCCATCACGGCGTGAATATCTTCGCTGGTGATTTCATCACTGCGTTGGCCAGGTAAGCCGAGCGCGATCATGAGCCGATCAGATGCAGAGTCAAAGGCCCAAACCAGCGGCTTGAGCATGCGAATAATCCATTGCATGGGGCCAATGACACGTAGTGCTACTGCCTCAGGCGCGGCCATAGCAAGGCGTTTTGGAATCAAGTCGGCAAATAAAATAAACAAAGACGTGATGGTAATAAATGACATCACTAAACCAATCGTGGCGCTATGAGTGCTGGGATAGAGCCATAAAACCATGTCTTCAAATGCGGGTGTCAGCGTTGCCTCGCCCAAAATACCGGCAAGAATGGCAACGGCATTAACGCCAATTTGGATGCCAGTGAAAAAGTGCCCAGGGTTGTCTTGCATGGCTAAAATTTGCACAGCACGAACGTCGCCGTCATTCGCAAGCACGCGTAAGCGCAGGCGTCGCGAGGCGGCGAGAGCGATTTCTGATACAGAGAAAAATGAACTAATGGCCATCAACAACACTAACAATAGCAACTCTTGAGCAAAGCTCATGACACTCTCCGGCAGGTACAACATAGTCGCGTCGCTTGAGCTAACGGAGCAGCAGTTTGGCTGCAAGCCTCGGCAGTATAGCCGCGATTAAGCAGAAATTATGCCTTCTGCTACTGGCAATTACAGCGCTCACTGCCTACAATTCCGACCGCTTTAGTAGGCTAAATACTTGACTAAAGTGGTCGGAATTAATACCCTAGTAAAATACTAGGAATTAATCGGAGCTTTGCGATGCGTTTGACCACTAAAGGCCGCTATGCCGTGACAGCTATGCTTGACCTAGCGATCAACGCGCAGCATGGCCCAGTCAACTTGAATGATATCTCGGATCGCCAGTCGATTTCCGTATCGTATCTTGAGCAGCTATTTGCCAAGTTGCGCAAAAGCGCTCTAGTGAATAGCGTACGCGGCCCCGGTGGTGGCTATCAATTAGCGCGCGCTGCCGACGGCATATATGTCGCACAAATTATCGACGCAGTTGACGAGTCGGTCGATGCCACACGATGTGGTGGTCAGGGCGACTGTCAACAAGGCGTTAAATGCCTAACCCACGAATTGTGGACAGATTTGAGTCAGCAGATTCATAGCTTTTTAGACAATATTAGCTTGCAGGCTTTGGTGGCACGGCGTGAAGTACAAACCGTGTCTATACGCCAAAGTGAGCAACAACGCCGCCGCCAAGATTGCGCGCAGGCCGATACACCCATGCAATCCGGCGCCCAATTGGCAACGGCTTAACGCGTTAGCTACGCCTGACACAGACACACAGAGGTTTATATGAAGCGTCCGATCTATCTCGATTATTCCTCCACCACGCCAGTCGACCCTCGCGTGGCTGAGGCCATGATGGACTGCTTGCGTCTGGAGGGTAACTTCGGTAACCCAGCCTCTCGCTCGCATATGTATGGCTGGCAGGCTGAAGAGGCTGTGGAGACAGCTCGTGGCAATGTGGCCAGCTTGGTCAATGCCGATCCGCGTGAGATCGTCTGGACTTCAGGTGCAACTGAATCAAACAACCTCGCCATCAAAGGCGTGGCAGGCTTTTACGGCAATAAGGGTAAGCACATTGTGACTTCGAAAATCGAGCACAAAGCCGTGCTAGACGCCTGTCGTCAACTTGAGCGCGATGGCTTTGAGGTGACTTATTTAGACCCAGAAGCTGGTACTGGTTTAATTCAACCAGCAATGGTCGAAGCCGCACTGCGCGATGACACTATTTTGGTTTCGCTGATGCACGTCAATAACGAAATCGGCACCATTACCGACATCGCTGCGATTGGTGAAATTACTCGTGCTCGTGGCATTTTATTCCACGTAGATGCTGCGCAATCAACCGGCAAAATCGACATCGACCTGGATGCGATGAAAGTCGATTTGATGAGCTTTTGTGCCCACAAAACCTATGGCCCGAAAGGCGTTGGCGCGCTCTTTGTGCGTCGTAAACCACGTGTGCGTTTAGAAGCGCAAATCCACGGTGGCGGTCATGAGCGCGGTATGCGCTCGGGCACTCTAGCGACGCACCAACTGGTGGGCATGGGCGAAGCTTTCCGTATCGCGAAAGAAGAGATGCATGCTGAGCAAGATCGCCTGCGTGGCTTGCGTGACCGCCTCTGGGCCGGTTTTAAAGACCTCGAGCAAGTTTTTGTTAATGGTTCAATGGAGCAGCGCATTGCCGGCAACTTAAACGTTAGCTTCAACTTAGTTGAAGGTGAGTCGCTAATCATGGCATTGAAAGATCTAGCCGTATCGTCAGGCTCAGCCTGTACCTCGGCTAGCCTTGAACCATCCTATGTGCTGCGCGCGTTAGGCTTAACCGATGAGCTAGCGCACAGCTCCATTCGCTTCACTATGGGGCGCTTCACCACTGAGGCCGACATCGATTACGTCATTGGACATGCCAAGGATGCGGTTAATCGCTTACGCGACTTATCACCACTTTGGGATATGTACAAAGATGGTATCGACCTATCAACCGTGCAGTGGGCAGCACACTAAATCTACCCAGTAGACGAGGAGAAATATCATGGCGTATAGCGAAAAGGTCATCGACCATTACGAAAATCCGCGCAACGTTGGCAAGCTAGACAAAGCTGATGCCGATGTGGGTACTGGCATGGTTGGCGCACCTGCTTGCGGCGACGTTATGCAGTTACAAATCAAGGTTAACGCTGCTGGTGTGATCGAAGATGCCAAATTCAAAACCTATGGTTGTGGTTCGGCCATTGCCTCGAGTTCGCTGGTCACCGAATGGGTGAAAGGCAAGAGCTTGGACGAAGCCGCAGGCATTAAAAACACGCAAATCGCTGAAGAATTAGCGCTGCCGCCAGTGAAGATTCACTGCTCGGTTTTGGCTGAAGATGCGATTAAAGCAGCGGTTGCCGATTACCGTAAAAAGCACGGCGCTTAAGCGTCGTATAGATACGAATAGCGACGAGGAGTTAGTCCATGGCCATTAGTCTCAGCGAACCTGCTGCACGCCATATTGCCGCTTGCCTAGCCAATCGAAGCAAAGGCGAGGGTGTGCGCGTGGGCATTAAAACCTCGGGCTGTTCCGGCTTGGCTTATGTGCTCGAGTTTGTCGACACCATTGCTCCAGAAGATCAAGTATTTGAGTCGCATGGCATCAAAGTCATTGTTGACCCGAAAAGCTTGGCCTACCTAGATGGCACGCAAATGGACTTCGTCAAAGAAGGCCTCAACGAAGGCTTTAAGTTCACCAACCCCAATCAAAAGGGCGAATGCGGCTGCGGCGAATCGTTTACGGTCTAAGTCGCGTTTACGTCGCTGAGCCCGTTTCCGGAGTCGCGTGTGGATAGCAGTGAAAACTACTTTGCCTTATTTGGCCTGCCGGTGGCCTATGCGCTTGATGCACAGGCCTTAAGCCCGGTATGGCGTCAGTTACAGCAACAATACCATCCCGACCGCTTTAGTCACGATGAGCAAGCACAGCAGCAGGCCGTGCTGATGTCATCGCGCATCAATTCTGCCCATGACACGCTGCGCGATCCGGTGCGTCGTGCGCGCTATCTACTCGAGCTTGCAGGCTTTGGCATCGATAACGAAAGCACGACGGTTTCCGACACTGATTTTCTCATGGCGCAAATGGATCTGCGCGAACAGCTCGACGAAGCCGACAGCATTGAAGGCTTAGAAGGCCTGCGTGATGAGGTTGATCAATGGCAGGCGAGTTTGCAGCGTGAATTTGCCATCGATTATGCCGAGCCAGACTGGTCAGAAGCACAAGATACCGTGCGTAAAATGCAATTTATGCAGCGCTTGTTGAGCGAGATTGATCGCCATATTGAGCGTCTCGAAGACGAACAGGATCTGTATTAATGGCTTTGTTACAAATCGCCGAACCCGGTCAGGCTCAGGCCCCGCATCAGCATCGTTTGGCGGTCGGCATTGATCTAGGCACCACACACTCATTGGTGGCCACGGTGCAAAGCGGCCTGCCACGCGTATTGCCCGATGCCACTGGGCAAGTATTGTTGCCATCGGTTGTGCATTACGGTGCCGATGGTGCGGTGACAGTTGGCGAGATTGCGCGTGAGCGTGGCGGTCACGATGCCATCAATACCTTAGCGTCGGTAAAACGCTTTATGGGGCGTGGTGCCGAAGCCGCTCAAGCGTTGGGCGACCAATTACCATACAACATTGTTACGCACGATAACGGCGTGCCGTATTTTCAAACCGCTGCGGGTGAACGTAGCCCAGTGGAAGCATCCAGCGAGATTTTGAAGGCGCTACGCCTACGTGCTGAAGTGGTGTTGGGTGGCGAGCTGGCGGGCGCAGTGATTACTGTGCCGGCGTATTTTGACGAGTCGCAGCGCCAAGCCACGAAAGATGCCGCGCGTTTGGCAGGCTTGAATGTGTTGCGTTTGTTGAATGAGCCAACTGCAGCCGCAGTAGCTTATGGCTTAGATCGTGAAGCTGAAGGCGTACACGCCATCTATGATCTTGGCGGCGGCACCTTTGATATTTCTATTTTACGTCTGCATAAAGGCGTGTTTGAGGTGCTCTCAACTGGCGGTGATTCAGCCCTCGGTGGCGATGATTTCGACCATGCCATCGCGACCTGGTTAATGCAACAAGCCCAGATTACTCAGCCCGATGCCGATGCCCAACGTCGACTGCTCACCACCGCGCGTAAAGTCAAAGAAGCGCTTAGCGAACGTGAGTCGGTCACGCTGAATATCAGCGAAGGCACGGGTGGCGCGCCCGCCGACTGGCAGGGCACACTCACGCGTGAGGCCTTCGAAGCGCTGATCATGCCGCTGGTTGAGCGCACGTTAAAGGCCTGTCGCCGCGCCCTACGTGATGCTGGTTTAAAGCCCGCCGATTTATCTGAGTCGGTGTTGGTTGGTGGTTCCACGCGCGTGCCATTAGTGCGTGAACGTGTTGGTGCGTTTTTTGGTAAGCCAGCGCTAGCGCATCTCGATCCCGATCAGGTCGTCGCCATTGGCGCAGCCGTTCAGGCCGATGTCTTAGTGGGCAATAAGCCCGATAGCGATTTGTTATTACTCGATGTCATTCCGCTGTCGTTAGGTTTAGAGACCTATGGCGGTTTGGTGGAAAAAATCGTGCCGCGCAATACCCCGATTCCGGTCACGCGTGGACAAGAGTTCACTACATTTAAAGATGGCCAAACCGCGATGAGCCTGCACGTATTGCAAGGTGAGCGCGAGTTAGTTGCCGACTGCCGTTCATTAGCGCGATTTGAGCTGCGTGGCATTCCGCCGATGGTCGCTGGTGCAGCCCGCATCGTGGTGACGTTTCAAGTTGATGCGGATGGCCTGCTCAGCGTGAGCGCCATGGAAACCACGTCTGGTGTGCGCGCCGATATTGTGGTGAAGCCATCGTGGGGTTTGGCCGATGACGATATTTTGCGCCTGCTCAAAGAATCACAAGCACATGCTCATGATGATATGCGCGCGCGCAGCTTGCACGAAGCCAAAGCCGAGGCCGAGCGCCTGTGGTTAGCCATTGAAGCGGCGCTGGCCAAAGATAGCCATTTGCTCGACAGCACAGAGCTAAAGCAGCTAAATGAACAAGTTGATGCGCTGAAAACCTTGGCCAGCGGTGATGATAGTGCGGCCATTACTGCCGCTGCGGAAGCACTCAACGCTGCTAGCGAGGCCTTTGCGGCACGACGCATGGATGCTGGCATACAATCGGCCTTTACCGGCAAAACCCTGACTCAGCTCGAGGAGAAATAACATGCCGCAGATCATTATTTTGCCGCATCACGAGGTTTGCCCTGAAGGCGCTGTGATCGAAGCAAATGTTGGTGAAACTGTCTGTGACGCGGCCTTGCGCCATGGCATTGAAATTGAACATGCCTGCGAAAAGTCCTGTGCTTGCACCACGTGTCACGTAGTGGTGCGTGAAGGCTTTGATTCATTAGGCGAGCTAGATGAGCTTGAAGAAGATTTGCTCGATAAAGCGTGGGGCTTAGAAGCGGAGTCGCGCTTATCATGCCAGGCGAGGGTGGCGGACGAAGATTTAGTCGTCGAAATTCCACGCTACACACTCAATCACGCATCCGAAAGAGGCTGAGGTCGTCATGTCATTAAAATGGACTGATACGCTAGAAATCGCCTTTGCTCTGTGCGATGCCCATCCCGATATTGACTCGCTTACCGTACGTTTTACCGACTTAAGGGAATGGGTACTAGCACTGCCAGAGTTTAGTGACGACCCCGCACGTTGCGGCGAAAAAGTCTTAGAAGCCATTCAAATGGCGTGGATAGACGAAGTTTAAGCGCGTATAATTTGCGCCCATTGACTGGCATAGGGCCAGCACAGAAACTTTTTGGAGTGCCTCATGGCGATCGAACGTACCCTGTCTATTATCAAACCTGATGCTGTTGGCAAAAACGCTATTGGCGCCATTTTCAGCCGCTTTGAAGCAGCTGGCTTAGTTATTGTTGCCACAAAAATGAAGCACCTGTCGCAAGCTGAAGCCGAAGGCTTTTACGCTGAGCACCGCGAGCGCGGTTTCTTCAAAGACTTGGTCGCTTTCATGACGTCTGGCCCAGTGGTGGTTAGCGCTTTAGAAGGCGAAAACGCTGTATTAGCTCACCGTGAAATTCTGGGTGCAACCAACCCTAAAGATGCAGCGCCTGGCACTATCCGCGCCGACTTCGCTGTTAGCATCGATGAAAACGCCGCTCACGGCTCCGACTCAACCACGTCGGCTGCTCGCGAAATTGGCTATTTCTTCAGTGAATTAGAAGTTTTTGCCCGCACCCGCTAAGGTGTGAAAGCTCATGTTCTGATACAGTTCGTGAGCTGTGCATGCGACTCAGCTTTTGAAGCTAAACGTCGCCGTGATAGGCCGCAGCATTTCGATGCCGCGGCCTTCGCACACCAAGGTTTATGATTCCTGAACCTTGGGTAACGACATAATTGGTGTAGCAACCCGTCGAGAACGATATGACTGATACCCCTGCCAAGCAGAATTTGCTGGGCTTGAGCCGACAAGAAATGGAAGACTTTTTCGCCACCATTGGCGAGAAAAAATTTCGTGCCGGCCAGGTCATGAAATGGATACATCAGCAGGGTGTCAGTGACTTTGCCGAGATGACTAATCTGGCGAAAACACTGCGTGCCAAGCTTGAGCAGTTCGCTGAAGTACGCCCACCGGAAGTTACCTACAAGCATTTTTCTGCCGATGGCACCCGTAAGTGGATCATCAAGGTTGGCGACAATGCCATGGTCGAGGCCGTACTCATTCCCGATGGCGATCGCAAAACCTTATGTGTGTCTTCTCAAGTTGGCTGTGCGCTTGACTGCAGCTTTTGTTCGACTGGTAAACAAGGTTTCATGCGCGACTTATCCGCTGCAGAAATCATTGGCCAGGTTTGGATAGCTAACCGTTCCTATCTAGACGAAGGTGAGTTCAGCGGCCGCAATGCCGATGGCGAACTCACGCGCACCCGCGCACTCACCAATGTGGTGATGATGGGCATGGGCGAACCCTTGCTTAACCTCGATGCGGTGATGCCTGCGATGAGCATTATGCTCGATGACTTTGCTTATGGCCTATCGAAACGCCGTGTAACGCTGTCGACCTCGGGCGTGGTGCCCATGCTCGACAAACTCACGCAAACCATGGATGTCGCGTTGGCGGTGTCATTGCACGCGCCCAACGACACTTTGCGCAATGAGCTAGTGCCGATCAATAAAAAATACCCCTTGGCCGAGTTAATGGCTGCCTGCAAGCGCTGGCTATTGCATCATCAAGGCAAAGAAATTGGTCGCCGCAAAGTCACCATGGAATACGTCATGCTCGATGGCGTCAATGATCAGCCTGAACATGCGCGTCAGCTCGCTGCATTGCTGAAAGATGTGCCGAGCAAGATCAACTTAATTCCGTTTAACCCGTTTCCGCACACGCCCTATTTGTGTTCGCCACGCGAGCGCATTTTAGCGTTTCAAAACACATTGATTCGCGCTGGATTTACCACCACCATTCGTGCCACTCGTGGTGATGATATCGACGCTGCTTGCGGCCAACTGGTGGGGCAGGTGAAAGATCGCACACGTCGCGCGGAGCGCTGGCAAGCCAGTACCCGTGATGCACAAATAATAACAACACGTTCGATAGATTGAGGATGATGCCGTGAGCACTGCCGACGAATCCAAACTGGCGCAGGACGTGCCCGTACAAGAAGCTACGGAAGCGCAGGGCGACGCTATAACCAAGGCAGAATCGCTCAGCCCTGGCGCAAAATTGAGTGCGGCGCGTGAAAGCAAAGGCATGAGCTTGGAGCAGTTAGCCAAGGAAACTTTACTCACCTCGCGCTATTTAAAAGCCTTAGAGGCTGATGACTATGACACCTTGCCAGGCGCCACATTTGTGCGTGGCTATTTGCGCCGTTACGCCGGAATCGTAGGTCTGTCTGCCGATGAGTTAGTGGCCGAATTTGATGCTATTTGGCAGGCTCGTACGGCCGCTGCAGCATTGGCGGCAGATAACAAACCACAAGTTGCCCATAAGCCTGCGGCATACAGCAGCTCAGCAGCTAGCCACCGCACCTTTTTTACTCGCACAGCTCGCCATTTCCCTTTAGCAACTTTGCTGTCGTGGGGATCAGTTATCTTGCTGTTGGCTTTATTGCTAGGCAGCCTGTTTTGGAATGACTCGACGTCTGTTAACCCTGCGCAAGAAGCTAGCGAGACCATCGATTTAAATGTCGAGGTTGCGCCAACGCCGGCCACGGTTATTGAGCCATCGGCTACTACGGCGGCTAGCGCTGAGGCATTAAACAATGCGTCGGTTGCCGCAGCTGACACCGAAAATTCAACTGCAGCTGTAGCAACTGATGCCGCAGCAACACCAGAGGCGCCAGCTGCCGCAATAACAGCACCTACACCAGCAACACCGGCAGCCACTGCTGCTACGCCAGCGCCAGCCGCTAAGCCAATCGTTCCTGCGGCGACACCAGTCATTGCCCCCGCGCCAAGCTCTGCAGCACCCAGTGCAGCGGCGCCAACCACAACGATTCCCGTGGTGAGCTTGCCTGCTGCTCCGGCAGAAGCAGCAGCGCCGGTGCCGCCACGCAGCGATACGCTAAGCTTTACCTTCACCGGTAAGTCATGGATCAGCGTTCGAGATGCTACTGGCCAGGAGCTGGTGTACGGGCTGAAAAATGCGGGCCAGTCAGTGACTGTCACAGGCCAGCCACCGTTTGCCATTAATATTGGTAGCGTGCGCGATACGCAGATGAGCCGTAATGGCACGCCGGTGAACTTGAAGCCATACACACGTGGTGAGATCGCCAGTTTCCGTCTCGGCCGCTAAATCAGTCGTATAACGAGGTAGTCATGAGCATGCACGAGTCACCCATTAAGCGCCGTCTGACCCGCAAAATTCGTGTCGGCAATGTCTTTGTGGGCGGCGATGCGCCTATCACCGTGCAAACCATGACCAACACCGAAACCTGCGATGTAGACGCCACGGTGGCGCAAATTCAGCGCTGCGTAAATGCGGGTGCGGACATCGTACGAGTGTCAGTACCCACCATGGAGGCCGCAAAAGCCTTTGGCTTAATTCGCGAGCAAGTCGGCGTGCCGTTGGTAGCCGACATCCATTTTGACCACAAGATAGCACTGGCCGTGGCCGACTACGGTGCCGATTGCTTGCGCATCAACCCCGGCAATATCGGCTCCGATGACAAGGTGCGTGAAGTGGTGGCAGCAGCGCGCCATCACGGCATTTCCATGCGCATCGGGGTCAATGCTGGCTCGCTGGAAAAAGACATCCAGAAAAAATACGGCGAACCCACGGGTGCGGCGTTGCTCGAATCGGCCATGCGCCATATCGACATTCTTGATCGTCTCAACTTTCATGAATTTAAAGTCAGCGTGAAGGCATCCAATGTGTTTTTAACACTTGATGCTTATCGCCTGCTGTCGGCACAAATCGACAATCCGCTGCATTTGGGTGTGACCGAAGCCGGTGTGTTTCGTTCGGGCACCGTGAAGTCGGCGGTGGCGATGGGCGGGCTGTTGCTCGAAGGCATTGGTGACACCTTGCGCGTCTCCCTCGCGGCTGAACCTGAAGATGAAGTCAAAGTCGGCTTCGATATTTTGAAGTCGCTGGGTATTCGCTCCAATGGCATCAACTTCATTGCCTGCCCGAGCTGCTCGCGCCAAGAGTTCGATGTCATTCGCGTGATGAACGCGTTGGAGGCACGCCTCGAGGACGTGCGCGTGCCCATGGATGTCTCGGTCATTGGCTGCAAAGTGAATGGCCCAGGCGAAGCAAAAGAGGCCGATATTGGCGTGGTCGGCGCGGCACCGAAAAGCTTGGTGTATCGCAATGGCGATAAAAGTCACCTCATTGACACCAACAACTTGGTCGATGAAATTGAGGCGATGGTGCGTGAGCGCGTGAAAGAAAAAGCCGCCGAAGACGCTAAATTAATTGTGAAAGCGGCCGCTGACTAAACGCCAGCGCTGCATAACTCAGTCGTCATACCAACGGCCAAACGAATAGTAAAAGTGGTCGCCAACGCGGTGACCCAAAAGAGAATTGCTGATGAGTCGCTTATCTGCCATCCGTGGCATGAATGATATTTTGCCCGAGGCCACATCACGCTGGCAGCAGCTGGAAACCACACTGCGCACCCTGATGCAGCGCTATGGCTATCACGAGATTCGCCTGCCAGTGGTAGAGCCCACTGCCTTGTTTAAACGCGCGATTGGTGAAGTCACCGACATCGTTGAAAAAGAAATGTACTGCTTCGAAGATCGCAGCGGCGAATCCATTACTTTGCGCCCTGAAGGCACGGCTGGCTGCGTGCGCGCCTGCCTAGAACACGGCCTCACGCACAATCAAAGCCCCAAGCTGTGGTATGTCGGGCCCATGTTTCGCTACGAGCGCCCGCAAAAAGGCCGCTACCGTCAGTTTCATCAGTTTGGCATCGAAACCTTTGGTCAAGCCGGCGCCGACATGGATGCCGAGCTTATCCTGATGACGGCACGCTTATGGCGTGAGCTCGGCATTAGTGATGCCATCACGCTAGAGCTCAATAGCCTAGGTGAAATCGAGGCCCGAGCGGCATTCCGCCAAGACTTGGTAAAGTATCTTGAGCAGTTTAGAACTCAGCTTGATGATGATTCGCAGCGCCGTTTAACCAGCAACCCACTGCGCATCCTCGATAGCAAAGACGCCAACACGCAGGCCATTTTAAACGACGCGCCCAAGCTTGCCGACTATTTAGATGACGGCTCGAAAGCGCATTTTGCCCAGCTCTGCGCACATTTAGATGCCTGTGGCATTCGCTATCGCATCAACCCAAACTTGGTGCGCGGCTTAGACTATTACAACAAGACCGTGTTTGAGTGGGTTACTACCGCCCTCGGCGCGCAAGGCACCGTGTGTGCTGGCGGTCGCTATGACGGCCTAGTCGAACAGCTCGGCGGTCAAGCTACGCCAGCGGTAGGTTGCGCCATGGGCTTGGAGCGTTTGGTATTACTGCTCGATGCATTGCTGCCAAGTGCACCTGAACAAGACGCTGACGTCTTTGTGATTGGCTTGGGCGAAGGCAGTAGTGTTGCTGCCACTGTGTTGGCCGAGCAGCTGCACAATGCCCTACCAGATGCACGAATCGTGTATAACTGCGGCGGTGGCAGCGTAAAATCACAGTTTCGTAAAGCCGATAAGTCGGGCGCTAAAGTGGCGCTGGTATTGGGCGAGAGCGAAATTGCTAATGGCACCGTGGCGGTGAAGTGGCTACGAGAACAACGAGAACAATTAACCTGTACCCATGCCGAGGCTATCGGCGTGGTGCGTGACGCACTGTTAATCAGCGCGCAATAAACGAGGGAACTGGTGTGGCTTACGAAGATGATGAAGTCGTTGAAAATTTAAAAAACTGGTGGCAGAAAAATGGTACCACGCTGATGTTTGCAGTTGCCATTGCGCTATTTGGTTTCGCTGGCTGGCGCTATTGGCAAACCACAAGCACCGAGGCCGCTACACAAGCACAAAGCCTGCAACAGCAAATGCAAATTGATGTGCAGCGTCTGAGCACAAACCCCAACGACAAAGACACCTTGGCGGAAGTGCAGCGCCTGGGCGATCAGCTCATGAAGGACTACAGCCGCACGCCTTATGCGCAAGATGCTGCGTTGCTGTTGGCGAAAGTCGCTGTTGAAGCAAATGAATTACCGAAGGCTATTACTCTGTTGAAGGGTGTTATTGCAGATAGCGACGATGACGCAGAAGTTGCCTTGGCACAATCGCGCCTGGCGCGAGTGCAGGCAGCTAAAGGTGATTTTGATGATGCGCTGAGCACACTCAATAACATCAAAGAAAAGTCCTTGGCGCCCGTTGTTAATGAAATTCGCGGCGATATCTTTATGCAGCAAAATAAAGTGGAAGATGCCAAAGCCGCATACCAAGCTGCCGATGCAGCGCTTGCTGAGCGTAATGAATCACGCCCCTTGCTTGAGCTCAAGCTGGCCGATGTTGGCTTAGAGCCAGCTGCACGTACTGCCACCGATTTGGAGCATTAAGATGATGATGCGGCGTATCGTTGGTCTTGGCTTGCCAGCCTCCTGTTTATTACTGGCAGCTTGCAGCAGTAACCCATCACGTGAAGGTGTTGCGCCGCTGCCTGAGCTGCCTAGCAAATCCGTCACGCTTGATGATCGTTGGTCAGTCAATGTTGGCGACGGTAACGATGGTGAGGTGGTTCAACTGGAGCCGGCAGTGAAGGCGCCAGCCGTGTATGCCGCTAGCCGCGATGGCGTCATTCGCTCAGTAGGACGTGCAACCGGCACCGTACGCTGGACACGTGATCTCGACGTTGGCATTACCGGTGGCATTGGCCTAGGCGATGACGTTTTAGCCGTCGGCACTGACCAGTCCGATTTGCTCTTGCTCAATAGCAAAAATGGCAAAACCATTTGGTCGGCAAAGCTGGGCTCAGCACTATTATCCTTGCCGCGCATCACACAAAAAGATGTCATCGTACAAACCTTAGATGGCCGCATCCAAGTCTTTAATCTAAGCGATGGGAAGCGCCGCTGGCAGTTCGACACGCCCGTGCCGCCATTATCCTTGCGTGGTAATGCTGCACCAGTAGTGAGTGGCGACAAGCTTTATGCCGTGAGTGGACAAGGCGATTTGTATCAACTCGATCTCGAATCTGGCCTGCCCGTATGGCAAACACGAGTGACTAACTCGCGTGGCCGCGGCGAAATTGAGCGCCTGATGGACATCGACGGTGACCTCGTGCTCGACAATAACGGCACGCTTTATACCGCCGGCTTCCAGTCTCAGCTCACCGCAACCGATACTGTTGCCGTGCGTCGTCGCTGGCAAATTAACGTGTCCACCTCGCAAAGTGTTGGCCTCGATGGCGCCCATGTTTATGCCGTCGATAACGATGGCACCATGGCCGCCATAAATCGCATCACCGGCGAGCTGGTATGGAAGCAAGATGGCCTAAAAGGGCGTAAACTGCTCACCCCCGTGATTTGGCGTGGCCTAGTCGTTGTTGGCGACAGTGATGGCTATCTGCATTTGTTCAGTCCGGTGGATGGCAAGCCACGTGGTCGCGAGCGTGCTGCCCGGGATCCGCTCATGAGCGTGGTGGTAGACGCCCCGCAACTGCTTACTTTAACCACGAAAGGCAAACTCCGCGCTTGGGATATCACTCCCTAAGCGCGCCGCGCCCGACCTTGTGAAGACTTAGTTATGAAACCTGTTATTGCCCTGGTCGGGCGTCCGAATGTCGGCAAATCGACCCTGTTTAACCAGCTCACGAAAAGTCGCGACGCGCTTGTTGCTGACTTGCCCGGGCTGACCCGTGACCGTAAATACGGCGATGCCTGCATCGATAACAAATCCTTTATCGTCATCGACACGGGCGGTATTGGTGAGTCCGAGCAAGGTGTTGACGCGCCCATGGCTGAGCAATCGCAGCAAGCCATTTTAGAGGCCGACATCGTTCTATTTTTGGTCGATGCGCGTGCGGGCTTAACGCCATCTGATGTGCAAATTGCCGATCAGCTACGCATGCGCGGCAAGCCCATTCACCTCATCGTGAACAAAATTGACGGCCTGCAAGAAGAAGTCGGCATGGCCGAGTTCCATCGCTTAGGTCTTGGCGAGATGCACGCTATTGCGGCCAGCCACGGCCGTGGCGTGACTTTGATGATGGAGCGCATTCTCGCTGAGTTTCCTGAAGATGAACCCTTTGAGGAAGATCTCGAGGGCGGTATTCGCATCGCCATTATCGGTCGCCCAAACGTGGGCAAGTCGACCTTGGTGAACCGTTTATTGGGTGAAGAGCGAGTGGTGGTTTATGACATGCCGGGCACCACGCGCGACAGTATTTATATTCCCTATGAGCGCCAAGGCCAGCGCTACACGCTGATCGACACCGCTGGTGTGCGCCGTCGTGGCCGTATCGATGAGACCGTTGAAAAGTTCTCGGTGATCAAAACGCTGCAAGCCGTGAAAGATGCCAACGTAGTCGTCATGGTCATGGACGCGCATGAAAGCATCGTTGATCAAGACCTAAACTTGCTCGGTTTTGTGCTGGAAACTGGTCGTGCGTTGGTGATTGCCATTAACAAATGGGATGGCATGACCGAGTATGAAAAGCTGACGCTACGCAATGATATGCAACGTCGATTCGACTTCATTCCTTACGTGAAAATCCACCTGATTTCGGCCAAATACGGCACTGCCGTGGGTGATTTATATCCGTCAATTAAGCGTGCGTATGAGTCAGCGATGATTCGTGTGCCAACCAATCGTTTGACCACATTGCTCGAAGATGCGGTGCAGCAGCATCAACCGCCATTGGTGGGTGGTCGCCGTATTAAGTTGCGCTATTGCCATATGGGTGGTCAAAACCCACCGCTGTTTATCATTCATGGCAATCAAACTGAGTCGGTGCCGGCGGTGTATAAGCGCTATTTAGAAAACATCTTTCGTAAAGTCTTGAGGCTCACAGGCACCCCGGTGCGCATTGAGTTTAAAACTAGCGATAACCCATTTAAAGATCGTGTTAATAAGCTCACAGAGGGTCAGGCCGAGCGCCGGCGTCGCTTTGTGCAGTCGCACAAAAAGGCCGCAAAGAAGCGTAAATAATCCATCGATTTATGCATATAAAAATGGCCACGAATTGTGGCCATTTTTGTTTCAGCGCTCTGAAAAATTTATTTCGCTGGGCTGTCTTCGGCTAGCAGCAGGCGGGGGTCGATGCGTTGATCATTGAGGCTGACGGTCCAATGCAAATGTGGGCCAGTGGCGCGGCCAGTTGCGCCAACTTCACCTACAGGATCGCCGGCTTTTAGTTTCTGGCCTGCTTGCACCAAAACTTTGTCGAAATGGCAGAGCATGGAAAATAGGCCTTGGCCGTGGTCAATGATCGCGGTGCGGCCATTGAAAAAATAATCGCCCACCAGTGCCACCGTGCCAGCGGCTGGGCTGCGCGCAATCGCGCCTTTTGGGGCGGCAATATCAATGCCCATGTGCGGGTTGCGAGGCTCATCGTTAAAGAAACGTTTCAGACCAAATGGGCTGCTTAAGCGCCCAGTAATTGGCCATTGGAATGTTGGCCATTGGGCGTCGGCATAGGCTGAAGTAGTGAATACACGATAGGCAGCTTTTTGCTCGGCGGCTTCACGGCTAAAACGGGCAAGTTGGTCGGGGTCTGGATGGACGTATTTCTTTTCTTTGATGGTTAAACGCTGCTCAGGATAATCACCGGCAGTCACGGTGAAGCTCATTAATGCCTCGCCAGTGGGTGTGCCGGTTAGGGCTTGCACGCCGCTTGCATCTAAGCCTGTGCCAATGACAGCAACGCGCGGGCCATCAGCAGTTAAGCGGCCGACCCACACTGGATTGCCTTGATAATAAAGCGGGCCTTCGCTAGCCGGCGTGGTGAGTGTGCTTAGATCGAGTACGACGATGCCGCCATTGATGGCAGCAACGCGAGGCAGTTTGCCGACAGGGTTGAGTTCGGGCGTCGCTGGCGCTACGTCAACGACAGCGTTGTTCAGCGTATTGGCCGCCTCACTTAGCGCGTTAGCTGCATCAGAAGTCGGCGCGGCTGCGGCAGCTGGTGTTTCATTGGCCCAGGCAGACGGCACAAAATCCATCAGCACGCTTAAACCGATCAAGACGCCACAGGCCCAGCGCAGAGCTTGCAGCTTGCTATCACGCGAGGGAGTTTCGCGGTCGTGGACATCGCTAAAGCGCTCAATTTCTGCGTTGGCGGGAGTGGGGCGGGCCGTATGTGAAGCAAAAAACATCATGGTGATTCCTTAACAGCCAGCACGCGCGCGCTGACTTCTCCATCGTGTAGTCGTGCGGTAATGACGCTATCAACGGCGGTTGCGTTGACCGAGCGCAGCAATTGACCTTGCTCATTAGTCACTAAAGCGTAGCCACGGCCGAGTACGGCCAGTGGGCTCACCGAATGTGCGCGCTGACTGAGGTGTTGCAGCCATTGTCGGCGTTGCTGCAAATGGCGTTGTGTGGCGTTTTGCAAGCGCTGTTGCCATTGCGCGATGGCGGCGCGGTAAGCATCTAAGCGCCGTGCCGGATGTTGCGCATGCAGACGGGCATCTATGCGCTGCAGTTGTTGGCGCTGTTGCGACAGCATAAAACGCAGCTGGCGTTGTAGGCGCAGCTCCAAGGTGTCGAGGCGTTGGCGTTGGTCTTGCAATAATCGCTCGGGGCTGCGCAAACGCACACGCAGCGCTTGCAGGCGTTGACGTTGTAGCTGCAATACGCGGCTCATGGCGGCTTGATTGCGACGAGCCAGCTGCGCAATATCGCTGCCGAGTTGCATCTGATCTTGACTGACTAATTCAGCCGCTGCCGAGGGTGTTGGTGCACGCACATCGACAACAAAATCGGCAATGGTGAAGTCAATTTCGTGGCCTACACCGCTCACCACGGGGATGGGCATGTCGGCGAGCGCGCGCACCACGGCTTCATCGTTAAAGGCCCACAAGTCTTCCAATGAGCCACCACCACGCGCCACGATGAGCACATCGATAGGCGGTAAATTATCTGGTGGTGAGGTCAGCCATTCTTGCAATTGGGTGAGGGCGGTGACGATAGCCGCTGGTGCTTCCGCGCCTTGCACGGGCACTGGCAAAATGCTCACGGCTAAGCCCGGTGCGCGGCGCTTGAGCACCTGCACAATATCGCGCACGGCGGCACCGCTGGGCGACGTTAGCACTGCCACGCCACGTGGATGAGCGGGCAGAGCTCGTTTGCGCTCGGGCGAAAAGAGACCCTCGGCGGCAAGGCGCGACTTGAGCATCTCAAACGCTTGTTGCAGCGCGCCCCGACCAGCATCTTCGAGGTGCTCAACAATGAGCTGATAATCACCGCGCGGCGCATACAAACTCACCTTGGCGCGGACTAAGACTTGCTGGCCGTTGCTCGGTGGCGTTTGTAGTTTTGCTGCAGTGCGTGCGCCACGAAACATGGCCGCGCGCACTTGGGCGTGTTCATCTTTTAGGGTGAAATATAAATGGCCGGAGCTGGGTGCCGACATATTGGAGATTTCACCGCGCAACCATACGCGGCCGTAGTTGAACTCGAGGAGTTCGCGCACACTGCCATTGAGTTGGCTGATCGAAAGTACAGTGGGTGTATTCATGCTCGCGAGTGTGACATAAAAGATTTCTACTGACGATGGCGTCAAAAAGGCCTAGAATGTGCGGCTATCTTTATCCGCTGGCCTGTGTTCTCAGGCTCGCCAAGGAGTAGCGCTATGCTCGAAATCGCCCTAGATGCACTCACATTTGATGATGTGCTGCTGCTGCCCGATTACTCCACTGTATTGCCCAAAGACGTGTGTTTGAAGACGCGCCTGACTCGCAAAATTTCCTTGAGCATGCCTTTAGTGTCTGCCGCCATGGACACAGTTACCGAAGCGCGGATGGCGATTGCCATGGCGCAAGAGGGCGGCATCGGCATCTTGCACAAAAACATGGATATTGCCGCGCAGGCCGCTGAAGTGCGCCGCGTGAAGAAATTCGAAGCCGGTGTGGTGCAAGATCCCGTCACTGTGAGCCCTAAAACTACGGTCGGTGAATTGATCGAAATCACCAAAGCGCATCGTATTTCTGGCGTACCGGTCATGCAGGGCGACGAAGTTGTGGGCATTGTCACTAGCCGCGACTTACGCTTTGAAACACGAATGGACTTGCCGGTTTCCGCCATCATGACGCCGCAAGAAAAGCTGGTGACTGTGCGCGAAGGCGAGTCACATGAGCGCATTAAAGAATTGCTGCACGAGCATCGCATCGAAAAAGTGCTAGTCATCGATGACGACTTCCGCCTCAAAGGCTTAATCACCGTCAACGATTTCCAAAAATCCGAACGCTTCCCTAGCGCCAGTAAAGATGAGCAAGGTCGTTTGCTCGTTGGTGCTGCGGTGGGCACTGGTGCCGACACGCCTGCTCGCGTGGAAGCACTGATCGAAGCAGGCGTCGATGTCATCGTCGTTGATACGGCGCATGGCCATAGCGCCGGTGTCATTGAGCGCGTGCGTTGGGTGAAGCAAAAATATCCAAACATGCAAGTTATCGGCGGCAATATCGCCACTGGCGAAGCGGCGAAAGCCTTGCTAGAGGCTGGTGCAGATGCCGTGAAAGTGGGCATCGGCCCCGGCTCAATTTGCACCACGCGCATCGTCGCTGGCATTGGTGTGCCGCAAATTTCTGCCATTGACTCTGTCGCCCGTGCGCTCAATGACGAAATCCCACTGATCGCCGATGGTGGCATTCGCTATTCCGGCGACATCGCCAAAGCCATTGCCGCCGGAGCCAGCAGCATCATGGTGGGCTCATTGCTGGCCGGCACCGAAGAGGCGCCAGGTGAAGTCGAATTATTCCAAGGCCGTTATTACAAAGCCTACCGCGGCATGGGCTCGCTCGGTGCCATGGCGCAAACTGGCGGTGGCTCAGCCGATCGCTATTTCCAAGATGCTTCGGCTGGCGTGGAAAAATTAGTGCCTGAAGGCATTGAAGGCCGCGTGGCTTATAAAGGCCCAATGAGCGGCATCGTGCATCAGATGATGGGCGGTTTACGTTCGTCGATGGGCTACAGCGGCTCACCCGACATCCAGACCGCTCGCACCAAGCCAAAATTCGTGAAAATCTCGGCCGCCGGCATGAAAGAGTCGCATGTGCACGACGTCACCATTACTAAAGAAGCGCCGAACTACCGCTTATGAACACTATGACTCAAGATATTCACGCCCACCGCCTGCTGATTCTCGATTTCGGCTCGCAATATAGCCAGCTTATTGCCCGCCGTGTGCGCGAGCTTGGCGTGTATTGCGAGATGCGCGCGTATGACATGAGCGACAACGAAATTCGTGAATTTAATCCGAAGGGCATCATCTTGAGTGGCGGCCCGGAAACGGTCACGGTCGAGGGTTCGCCACGTGCGCCTGAGTTGGTTTTTAGCCTCGGCGTGCCAGTATTGGGCATTTGCTACGGCATGCAAACCATGGCTCAGCAACTTGGCGGCGAAGTGCAAAGCTCACCAGTGCATGAGTTTGGTTACGCCGAAGTCACCGTGGTGCCCGACGCCGCGCAAGCGCTTAACAACAGCGCCGACACCAGCCGCGATGCCTTGTTTGGCGCACTCAGTGATCGCATCGATACCGCGGGTCATTCCGTGCTCGATGTGTGGATGTCACACGGCGATAAAGTCGTCGAGTTAGCGCCAGGCTTCCGCATTACCGCCGCCACGCCCAGCTGTCCTATTGCCGCCATGGCCGACGAAGCCCGCGACTTTTACGGCGTGCAATTTCACCCTGAAGTGACTCACACCGCGCAGGGTGGGGCATTGCTGCAGCGCTTCGTGCACGATATTTGCCAAACGCAGGCGCTGTGGACGCCTGAAAACATTGCCGAAGATGCCATTGCTCGTGTGCAAGCGCAGGTCGGCAGCGATCAAGTGCTGCTCGGCTTATCCGGCGGCGTTGACTCCTCAGTGGTTGCGGCGCTGCTGCACAAAGCTATCGGTTCGCAGCTCACCTGCGTGTTTGTCGACAACGGCTTGTTGCGCAAAAACGAAGGTGATCAAGTCATGGCCATGTTTGCTGAAAACATGGGCATCAAAGTGATTCGTGTCGATGCCGAAGATGAGTTTTTGGCTGGTCTCGCTGGCGTTTCAGACCCCGAAGCCAAGCGCAAAATCATCGGCAAAACCTTCATCGATATTTTCGATCGCGAAGCCGCCAAGCTAGCAACCTCGCCTGAGCATCCGGTGAAATGGTTGGCGCAAGGCACGATTTATCCTGACGTGATCGAATCGGCAGCGAGCAAAACCGGCAAGGCTCATGTCATCAAATCGCACCACAATGTGGGTGGTTTACCCGAACACATGGCCATGCAATTGGTCGAGCCGCTGCGCGAATTATTTAAAGATGAAGTGCGCAAACTCGGCGTTGCTCTCGGCCTGCCCGAAGACATGGTGTATCGCCACCCATTCCCCGGCCCCGGCTTGGGCGTGCGCATCCTCGGCGAAGTTAAAAAAGAATACGCCGACCTGCTGCGCGAAGCCGATGCCATCTTCATTGAAGAATTGCGCCGCTTCGGTTGGTACGCGAAAACCTCGCAGGCATTTGTGGTGTTCTTGCCAGTGAAGTCGGTCGGCGTGGTTGGTGATGCTCGCCGTTATTCATGGGTTGTGTCGCTGCGTGCTGTGGAAACCATTGA
>CAXIBK010000001.1:0-34200 GCA_964022225.1 uncultured Paraperlucidibaca sp. | reverse complement strand
CCAGTAGTGGCAAGCACAGTCATGGCCTGCGAAGGCTGGCCATACCAACGTGCTGCCAATAACCCAAGCATGTCGCCTAGTCCTGGCACGGCTAATACCGGCACATGACTGATCACTGTGTTAAGAGTGAAATGGCTATCAGCCTCCGTCAAAACCACCACTGCGCCAGCCTCAATTGCAGCAGGAATATGCTCATGCGCGTTGTAATGCGTACCGGCAACAGCAATAAAGCAGGCACCCGCGGTAACTTGGCGCGAGTCGGCAACTAGTGACTCAATAGCAAGTGATTGCCATTGATTTGGGCAGCTGGGCAGTAAGTCACCGAGCGTCATCATCTCAGCCTCCTGCCGCAGGGCGATAAGGTAAGCGCGCCTGACCAGCCAAGCGCTCGCTGCTGCGATCTGGCTCGACATTCATCAAGCGTAAGGCGTCAGCCATGCTGCGTGAAAACACGGGTGCTGCCGCCAAGCCGCCGTAATAGCCGCCCTTGCGAGGCGTGTCGATGATCACTGCGGTCACAATTTTAGGGTTACTAGCCGGGGCCATGCCGACAAACAAGGACATGTATTGATCGCTCGAATAGCCGCCGCCCTTTGCCTTATGAGCGGTGCCTGTTTTGCCTGCGACGCGATAGCCCGGCACAGCAGCACGTAGCGCCGTACCCTCTTGCGTAACCACAGTTTCCATCATAGGGATCAAGCTTTTAGCGATGGCTTCTGGAATCACTCGATGACCTTCAACCGGGCCATCCACTTTGACAAAACTCACTGGCCGCTGGATGCCGCCACTGGCAATCGTGGCGTAAGCCTGAGCTAATTGCAGCGCAGTCACCGTCACACCATAGCCATAAGACATGGTGGCAACTTCAACGGGGTTCCAGCGATTTGGCGGCTGCAAAATACCGGCACTTTCGCCAGGAAAACCACTGCCAGTGGTACTACCAAAACCTAAGTGCTGATGCAGTAATGGCAAGGTATCGCGCGGCAAGGCCATGGCAATCTGGGCAGTCGCAACGTTGCTAGACTTGGTTAGCACCGTTTGCATATCAATAACGCCGTAATTGCTGTGATCACGCACAACCTTATTGAGCACGCGATAGGTACCGGGCGCGGTATCAAAATGACTGCTAGTGGTGAATTTTCCGCTCTCCAATGCCGCCACTAAAGTAAATGGCTTTAACGTGGAGCCTGGCTCAAACATATCGGTGACCGCGCGATTACGCACGGCGTCAATATCAAGCGTGCTGCGATTATTTGGATTAAATGATGGCACGCTGGCCATTGCCAAAACCTCGCCAGTGTCTACATCTAGCGACACCAAGACACCAGCCACGGCATTGTGCTCGGCCACGCCTCGGGCCAATTCGCGATATGCCGAATACTGTACGCGCGAATCAAAGCTCAAGATGACATCTTGGCCTGGGCGTGCTGGCTTTAGTAGAGCCACGTCTTGCACGCGATGACCTTTCAAGTCTTTCATTACTCGCTTGCTACCTTCAACGCCAGCAAGCTTCTTATCAAAAGCCAGCTCAAGGCCTTCACGGCCATGGTCATCTGTACCGGTAAAACCAAGCATATGCGCTGTGGCTTCGGCTTCAGGGTAGAAGCGCTTGTACTCGGTCATCGAATACACACCAGCAAAGTCTTTGGCCAACACCTCTTCTGCATCATTTGGTGCCATATGACGCACTAAATAAATAAAGCTTTTCTCGCGATGGCGCTTAATTTTTCTCTGCAAATCTGAGGCCGACAACTTCAATGCTTTCGCCAGTGCGACCACATCAAGCTTGGCAGCAATGGCCTGACGCGGGTTCAGCCACAAAGTCGTGACCGGCGTGCTCACCGCCAACGGCGTATTATTGCGATCACGAATAACACCGCGCATAGCCATGATAGGCTCAGTACGCATCATTCGAGCGTCACCTTGAGCACGTAAAAAGTCGCTATCGACGACAGTCAAATAACCAGCTCGAAGGGTAATTCCGCCAAATAAAATAGCGAGGATAAACAACACAAAGCGGTGGCGCCCAACATACTTAAGCCCACCGTGATCGCTCGCAATGGGCTTTGCTTTAGCGCGTGAATTAACGCGCTGGTTTGGTGGGCTATTGCGCTGATTCATGGCCGCACCATCATGACGTCATGTGGCGCCGGCGAGCGCATACCAAGCTCATCAACCGCAACCTTACCAATACGACCGTAAGCACCCCATGCTTGCTGCTCTAGCAGAAGTTGGCCCCACTCCACTTCTAGCTGATCGCGCTCAGCCTGCAATGCTTGCAGGTCTGCCAGATAAAGACGCGACTTATGCACGCTGAAAGCCACCGCTATTGATGTCGATACCAACACCACGATGACGCAGGCGTTTTGCCAAAGAATAGGCTGCATCAAGCTTAGGCGCAGGCCACTCAAACGCGCCGCCCAGCTCATTTTTGCACGCTCGCTAAGCGCTCAGCCACGCGCAAATGCGCACTACGTGCACGCGGATTAGCATCAACCTCAGCAGCACTCGGCTCAATGGCTTTGCCAATCTTCTTTAGCTGCGGATTCATTTGCCAAGTAGTCACTGGCAGGCCCGGCGGAAAATCATCGCCCTTAGCCTCACACGCAATAAACTGCTTCACCAAGCGATCTTCAAGCGAATGAAAGCTAATCACCGCCAAACGACCGCCAACACTTAATGCCTGCAGACTTTGTGCCAATAAGTCCTCTAAATCGCCAAGCTCACGATTTACGGCAATGCGAATAGCCTGGAAGCATCGCGTCGCTGGATGCTTATGGCGCTCCCACGATGGATGCGCTTTAGCAATCACATCAGCCAATACTTTAGTTCGCGTAATCGGTGTTACTGCCTGCTCAGCCAATACTGCGCGAGCAATACGGCGGGCATGGCGCTCTTCGCCATAGGTTTTAAAGACATCGGTGAGTTCAGCTTCGGAAACTTGCAGCAGCCATTGCGCCGCACTTAGACCGCGCGTGGTATCCATCCGCATATCCAACGGACCGTCATTCATAAAGCTAAAGCCGCGCTCAGCGTCATCAATCTGTGGGGATGACACGCCTAAGTCCGCCAGCAGACCATCAACTTGCCCCAACAAACCACTCGCCTCCAATGCCGGCAGCAAGCTAGAAAAAGAGTCATGGATGATTTCAAAGCGCGAATCTTCACGCATTAATGCTTCACCGCTGGCGATCGCTTGCGGGTCTTTATCAAAACCAATGACGCGCGCGCCTGAACCAAGTTGCGCCAAAAGATGACGCGTATGCCCGCCTCGACCAAACGTCGCATCCACATAGACACCATCAGGCTTGCCCAAGACGGCAGCGACGGTCTCATTGAGTAGGACAGTGAGGTGAACCAAGGCATTCATGGTTATAGCGCCAAAGTATCAATGGCTTGCGCAAGCTCAGCGGCCGAGAAGTCGGCATTGAGTAGCTCAGCTTGAAGCGCATCCCAGGTTGGTTTATGCCAGATTTCACATTTCTTGCCTTGACCGGCAAGCACTACGGCTTTTTCAAATAGTGCAAATTTGCGCAGCTCAGGGCTAACCAAAAAACGCCCCGCGCTATCGAGGTTAATTTCTGTTGCGTAGCCCATTAAGCGGCGCTTGAGCATGGCCAGTGGAGCACTAGAGCTCGGCAGTGCATCCAACCGCGCCTCAATGATCTCCCACTCAGGCAATGGATACAGCACCAAGCATCTTTCACGAATATCGACGGTCAGGACGAATCTTCCCTGACACTCAGCCATAACGCGCTCATGGTAACGCGTCGGCAAGCCGATGCGCCCTTTGGCGTCCATGTTGAGTTCGTCGTAGCCGCGAAACATTCGATTAGCCTTCCCGAGTGGGTGATAAATCCAATAAAAACCACAAAGTCACACTTTTCCCCACTCTGTTGGCAATATAGGGATGCGACCGCTAAGCGTCAAGGACAGTCTCGGTCGGTTATATGTATAATTTAGGTATTTAATAACAATGACTTAGATTTAATGCGCAGAATCAACATTGTCATTGAATAGAAGAAAAACAATGACTTATATATGCTTCCTCATGCCAATACGAGCATCCTGCCGACTTTAGAATTTATAGTTATATATGAATTAGTTATGCAAAGCTTAGACAAGAGTTTGGCAGATCAACATTAGCTCGTAGATCTAGCGCCTCGAGCCACGCGCCAGTGAATCAACAATGTCAGCCCTGCAATGAGCAAAAACATAAAGCATTGCAGCAGAGTCTGAAAGCCACTACGCCGCTCGCCGTTAATGGCAATCGCAAGCGACTCTTGCCGCTGCTGAGTGAGTTTCTCTGCACTGGGTCTAGCTTCCTGCTTACCATCGCTTGAATATGATGGCTGGCTACGCCAATAAGCATCATTTGTCTGATGATTGGAATAAGTGTTTTCGTTTAGCGTTAACTCAGGCGTTACTACTGTGAACACAGCGTAGCCCGCAATACCCGCTGAAATGACCATACAAAATACGGCGACGAAACAGACCGAAAGCGCATATATCTCTAGCTTACTTTTCATTTTCTATCTCACTTTTAAGGCCACCGAGCATTATAGAGGCTACAACACATCTCAAGCTCAGCTCACATAATTAGGTCGGAGTCAGCCGATAAGCCGGGTTCTGTCGTGGACGATCATTCCTCTAGGCGCACCGTCGCCGATGCGCTCAAGCAACCTACCCGTGTCCCGCGCGGGCCGCGCGTCTGGACACCTATTTGGTCTTGCTTCGAGTGGGGTTTGCCGTACCGGTCTGTTACCAGACTCGTGGTGCGCTCTTACCGCACCGTTTCACCCTTACCACGAACATCCGAGAATGCCGTTCGGCGGTCTACTCTCTGTTGCACTTTCCGTCGGCTCGCGCCGCCCAGGCGTTACCTGGCACTCTGCCCTATGAAGCCCGGACTTTCCTCCCCCCTGCAAGCAGGGCAGCGATCGTCTGGCCAACTCCGGCGCGCAGCATACGGTGGCAGGGGCACTAACTCAAGGCGCATCGCTCAGCATTTACTGACATCAACTACCGCGCCACCTCACGCAACTGCTGCGCCAACTCATACAAGGCATTTTTGCGCAGCCCTAAAACCTCTGCTGCAATGACTGCCGCCTGTTTTACCGGCAGCTCTCGCACCAATACCGCTAACAAAGCCTCGGCCGTGATACTGCGCTGATCATTTACCGCCAGTGCTGGCGCGCCGGCCACAACAATAACCATTTCTCCCCGCTGCTGATTACTGTCGACCTCAACCCAAGCCAATAACTCAGCCAATGGCGCACGCTTGATCGTCTCAAAGGTTTTGGTCAGCTCACGCGCCAAGGTTGCTAAACGCTGCTCACCAAAGGCACTAGTCATCGCCGTTAAGGTATCGATGATGCGATGTGGAGCTTCGTAAAAAATGAGGCTATGCGGTGCCTGCGCCAAAGCCTGCAATCGTGATTCGCGAGGGCCGGCCTTCGCCGATAAAAACCCTTCGAAATGAAATCGATCTGACGCCAAACCCGCAGCGCTCAAGGCGGCAATCGCCGCACACGCGCCCGGCACTGGCGATACCCGAATACCCGCCTCATGCGCTGCGGCCACCACGCGATAGCCAGGATCGCTAATCAACGGCGTGCCGGCATCGGAAATCAGCGCCAGCGACTCGCCAGCAAGCATGCGCTCAATCAGCGTGGGCACACGCTCAGCCTCATTGTGATCGTGCACTGCCGTGGTTGGCGTGGTGATGCCCAGCTCTCGCAGCAAACGACCAGCGTCGCGCGTGTCTTCAGCGGCAATCATCGACACCGATTGCAGCGTAGCCTTTGCACGTGGCGATAAATCCTCGTTATCGCCAATAGCTGTGGCCACCACATACAACACGCCCGCTTTCACTTTATTCATCGCAAGGTCCACTTTTTATTAATTACTAAGCTTACGTGCCAGCACGGGCATGCGCCATGGTCTTAACTAGTGCTAAAGCCCAGGAGTTATCCATGCCATCAACTCATAACGCATTAAAAGCAGGCTCTCCAACGCAAGTACAAGGCCGCCTAGCTGAGGCTGAGGCGTGCGAGCTACTTATTAGCGCCGGCCATCGCATCATTGCGCAAAACTACCTTTGTCGGGCTGGCGAGATTGATATCATTAGCGTTAACCATTACGGCAAGCTTGTGTTTACGGAGGTTCGCTGGCGCAGTAGCACTGAATTTGGCGGTGCCATTGCCACGATAAACGCGCAAAAACGAAGCAAACTGATCAAAACTGCCGCTTTCTTTTTGCGCCAAAACCCACACTACGCTACCTTCAGCAGTCGATTTGATGTCATTGCGTTTAATGGCAAACCGCCGCACTGGCAACACATTTGGTTGCGCGGCGCATTTAGCGCGTTTTAACTTTACGGATGAATCATGCAAGCACGCATTGCCCAACTCGGCCACGACGCCATGAGCACACTGGCCAAGCTCGTTGAGGAAGCTAGTCCCGCCATCGAGCAAGCAGCAATGGTAATGGTCGAAGCTTTGGTTAATGGGCACAAGATAGTCAGCTGCGGCAACGGCGCCTCAGGTGCCAATGCGCAAGTTTTTGTCAGTAAGCTACTCAACCGCTTCGATCCTGAGCGCCCCGCTCTACCGGCACTAGCATTAGCCCCAGACAGCATCACGCTAAGCGCTTTAGCGCAGGATAATCGCCTCACAGAATCGTTTTCGCGACCATTTCTCGCCATCGCGCAAACTGGCGATGTCTTGGTCGTGCTTTCGGCTAGCGCTACCGCCCCAAACATCATTGCTGCAGTTCACGCTGCTCAAGAACGAAGCTGCCCAGTGGTCGCACTCACCGGCGCTAGTGGTGGCGAAATTGCGCGTCTGCTAAGCGAGCGTGATGTATTGATTCAAATCCCAGACCACCGCAGCTACCGAGTACATGAAGCACAGCTCTTTACTTTGCACTGCTGCTGCGCCTTAATCGACACAGCCTTATTTGGAGATCCAGACCTTGCTTATTAAACCAATGAAAATCGCATTGACTGCTGCCATTGTTAGCACCGCGCTACTTTCTGGCTGCACCACACTAGCCAAAATGGGTGTCGCGCCAAGCGTTGCTGAGCCCGGTACTCGCACCACGGCACTTTCACTCACCGACTTAAGCTTATCGCAAGCCGTACTTCGCGATATTTTCCGAGACATCCCAGCTGCACGCGATGGTCGCATTGAAGTTGAATCGTTTTATCAGGTTATTTTAATTGTTGGTGAAGTACCCAGTGCCGAAATTAAAAACCGTATTACACAAATCGCGAAGAGCTATAAAGACGTACGCGCGGTACACAATGAGCTAGAAGTCGCTGTAAATCGTGGCCTACTCGATCGTGCAGGCGATGACATGCTGGAAAGAAAGGCCGGCTTCACCTTAGCCACAGCCGATAATGTGCCTAGCTCGCAAACTCAGGTTGTCGCCAAAAATGGCACTGTATATTTGATGGGCGCGCTGACTCAGCGCCAAGCCGATCGCGCCATTTTACGCTTACAAGCGCTCGATGGCGTGACACGGATTGTGAAAGTGCTGGAAATAGTTGGTGAACCAAACGCTCAATAAGCTATTTCACCACACTGAGAAAAGGCCGCGGTTTCGCGGCCTTTTCTGTTGCAGGCTCAGCCTCGGTGATTGGCGGTGGCTCAGGCGAGTACTCCGTAGCATCGAAAAATAGACCTTCACCATTTTCTTTTGCATAAATACCTAGTACTGCACCCACTGGTACCAGGATCGCCATTGGCATGCCACCAAAACGCGCTGAAAACATGATCGCTTCATTACCTAAAACTAAGTCGCGCACAGCCGAAGGCTTAACGTTGAGCACGATGCGGCCATCCTCAACAAACTGTTGGGGCAACTCGCAGCCCGGCCAATACGCATCGACCAATAAGTATGGCGTAAAGTCAGCATCGACTAACCACTCATAGATGGCACGAATAAAGTAAGGGCGCGTACCTTTCAGCTGCATCACTGGCTTCAGCCTCGACGCATATCGCGTTCAACATCGGTCAAGCTGGCTAAAAAACCATCACGATGAAAGATCTGTCCCATATAACGCACCATGCCTTTGCATGAACGCTCTGGTAGTTCAATGCCCATTACCGGCAAACGCCATAAGATTGGTGCCAACATGCAATCGAGCAAGGAAAACTCTTCGCTCATGAAAAACGGCATTTCGTTAAAAATTGGAGCAACCGTAATCAAGCTATCACGTAGAGATCTTTGCGCCTTCTGCAAAGCAGCATCTTTTAACTTGCCCGACAAAATGGCATCGACTTGCGAGCACCAATCCTTCTCGATGCGATAGGCCAATAGCCTTGCCTGCGCGCGCGCAACCGGATAAATCGGTAGCAATGGTGGATGCGGGAAGCGCTCATCAAGGTATTCCATCATGACTTTGGTTTCATAAAGCGATAAGTCACGATCGACCAATACCGGTAGCTCGTTATACGGATTCAAATCTGCTAAATCAGCTGGGCGATTGCCTGCAGTAACACTCACTACATCGACTGAAACACCTTTTTCGGCCAATACAAAGCGTACGCGGTGGCTGTAATGATCGGCCGCTTCCGAATAAAAAGTCATTGACGCGCGTCGTGTAACCGTCGCCATCTTAAATCCCCCTAGCAAGCGCTCAACTCATAAGCGCAAAAGCAAAAGGGCGGCACCGTAAAGCGCGCGCCCTTCTGCTCAAGACCACAGCCGGCAAATGCCGATGTGGGATTATTTAACGTCTTTCCAGAACTCTTTGTTCAGGAAGTACACAGGAATAAAGAGTATTGCCAAGAATAGTAATACCCAAAAACCCATGGCTTCACGTGTAGTTCGTGAAGGTTCAGCCATATACGTCATGAAGTTAACTAGGTCGCCCATAGCTTCTTCATAACCCTCAGGACCCAACTCTTTCTCCAGCGGTTGTAACACATGAGGCATACCAACATCTTTAAAGACGCGGTTGTTTACACCCCATGGACGCTTATCGTCTGGATAGAAGTTAAGCAAATAGCTATACACCCAATCTGGCGAACGGAAACGTGTTTCCAGAGATAGGTCAGGTGGCGCATTACCAAACCATTTGGCTTGATCTTTCGGATTTACGTGCGAGTTAATCGGGTCGCCGATTTTATCACTCGTAAACATCATGTACTTCTCAACCAACGCAGGGTCGATGTCTAAGTCTTGCGACATGCGCTCGTAACGTAAGTACTTCGCGCTATGGCAACCTGAACAGTAGCTTAAGAAAAGCTGAGCGCCTTTCTGTAATGATGCTTTATCGTGCAGATTGATCGGCGCGACTTCGCATTCGTGCAGCTCACCGCAGGCGCCACCAGCTGAGGCAAATGCCCAAACCGGTGCTATCGACAAGACAAGAGTCATGATCAACTTTTTCATTAGTGTGATCCCCCAGTAACGCGATCAGGCACAGGCTTCACTTTCTCCATGGACGTATAGAACGGCATCAGCAAGAAGAATAAGAAATAGATGATCGTTAAAATTTGCGCGATAACCGTTTTCACTGGATCTGACGGCACAGCACCCAAATAGCCTAATCCTAAGAAGCTAATCACAAACAGTGTCAGCCAAATCTTGCTTTGCGTGCCTTTGTAGCGCATCGACTTCACCGGGCTCTTATCCAGCCAAGGCAGAACAAAGAGAATGGCAATCGCCGCACCCATGGCAATCACACCACCAAGTTTGGAGGGAACTGCACGCAAAATCGCGTAATACGGGGTGTAGTACCACACTGGCGCAATATGATCGGGAGTCTTCAGTGGGTTAGCAGGCTCGAAGTTTGGACGCTCCAAGAAGTAACCGCCACCGTCTGGAAAGAAGAACAACACTGCCGAGAAAGCCGCCAAGAACACCACAATACCGACCAAGTCATGCACGGTGTAGTAAGGATGGAACGCAATGCCATCAAGTGGAATGCCGTCTTCGCCTTTCACTTTCTTGATATCAACGCCATCAGGGTTGTTTGAGCCCACATGGTGTAATGCAACCAAGTGCATAAACACTAAAGCCACAAGAACCAGAGGAATCGCTACCACGTGAAGTGCGAAGAATCGGTTCAAGGTGATGCCAGAAATCAGATAGTCACCGCGAACCCAAGTGACCAGCTGCTCGCCGACAACAGGCACAGCACCGGCCAAGTTCAGAATAACTTGTGCGCCCCAATAGGACATATTGCCCCATGGCAGCAGATAGCCGAAAAAGCCTTCCGCCATTAGCGCCAAGTAGATGGCCATACCGAATAACCACACCAGCTCACGTGGCTTTTTGTAAGAGCCGTAGAGCAATCCGCGAAACATGTGCAGATAAACCACGACAAAGAATGCAGACGCGCCAGTGGAATGCATATAGCGCAATAGCCAGCCGTACTCGACGTCACGCATGATGTATTCGATAGAATCAAATGCACCCTCGCCAGACGGGTTGTATGACATCGTCAACCAGATGCCGGTAACCAACTGGTTAACCAACACAATCATCGACAACACGCCAAAGAAATACCAGAAGTTGAAGTTCTTTGGAGCGTAGTACTTCGACATGTGATATTCGTAGGTTTCAGTCGCAGGGAAGCGCGCATCTACCCAGCCCATAAGGCTTTTACCTAGATTTGCCATCAGACGGTATCCTCACCAATCACAATCACAGAGTCTGTTGCATAGCGGTAAGGCGGCACCACTAAGTTTGTTGGCGCAGGCACACCACTAAAGACACGACCAGCTAAATCAAAGCGTGAGCCGTGGCATGGGCAAAAGAACCCACCAACCCAATCCGCGCCTAAATCGGCAGCAGCAACTTCAGGGCGATACAATGGTGAACAACCCAAGTGCGTGCAGATACCAGTCAACACCAAAAATTCAGGCTTGATTGAACGCGTGGGGTTCTTAGCGTAAGCAGGCTGCTGAGTTTCAACATCAGAATTAGGGTCGTTCAGCTTACTGTCGTGCGTAGACAATAGCTTTAGCATTTCAGGCGTGCGACGCACCACCCAAACAGGCTTACCGCGCCATTCAAACACGGCACGCTGACCGGGCTCGATCTGACTAATGTCAGCGACGACAGGTGCACCAGCGGCTTTCGCCTTGGCGCTCGGATTCCAGGATTTTACAAAGGGAACTGCTACCCCTGCGACGCCCACAGCACCTACAGCAGCTGTGGCACCAATCAGCAGGCGGCGGCGATCAACATTTACGCCGTCAGTACTCATTAGACGCACTCTCCGAATCAGCTTAAGGCCGCCATTTAGAGGCACGCGCTGGCACCTGGCGGAGCTTGAAAAAGCCCACACATGGTAATGAAATAGCATGGGACTGACAAGGTAAAGAAAGCCATATCCACACAGAGTTTCCGCTCATTACGCAGAAAATAGACCAAATGCAAAAAGCCCGCTGGCAAAACCAAGCGGGCTTTTTGTATCGACTCCGGCAACTTGTGCCGAGCAGATTAACGCTTCGAGTACTGTGGACGCTTACGTGCTTTACGCAGACCAAGCTTCTTACGCTCAACCTCACGCGCATCACGCGTTACGAAGCCTGCTTTACGCAGTGGCGATTTTAGCTCTTCATTGTATTCCACCAAAGCACGAGTAATGCCATGACGAATTGCACCAGCTTGACCGCCGATACCACCACCAGCAACGGTGACTTTGATGTCGAATTGAGTCAGAAGCTCAACCAACTCTAGTGGCTGACGCACCACCATACGAGCAGTTTCACGACCAAAGTAAGTATCCAACGGGCGGTCATTAACGACGATGTCGCCTTTACCCGGAGTGATAAACACGCGTGCTGTCGCAGTTTTGCGACGGCCAGTACCGTAATTCATTGTCATAGCTTAGGCGCTCAGATATTCAGTTCTTGCGGCTGTTGGGCGGAATGGGGATGCTCAGCACCACCATACACTTTTAACTTAGCCAGCATATCACGACCCAATGGGCCTTTTGGCAGCATGCCTTTAACGGCGATTTCCAGAGGAGCTTCAGGGCGATGAGCCAATAACTTCTCGTAGTTCACGCCTTTGATACCACCAGGAAAGCCTGTGTGGTGCCAGTACATTTTGTCCTGCACTTTATTGCCAGTGACAGCTATTTTGCTAGCATTCACGACAACAATGTAATCGCCAGTGTCGACGTGCGGAGTAAATTCTGGCTTGTGCTTACCGCGCAGACGCACGGCAATAGCGGAAGCTAGACGACCCAGCGTTTTACCGTTTGCGTCAACCACAAACCAGTCACGCTTTACGGTCTCAGGCTTGGCACTGATAGTCTTCATGTCAACTTGCCTTCAAAAATCGTGTTGTGCGGCAACCCAAAAATGTTGTCACCGCAATGAGGTCGCGAATGTTACCCAAGGACGAGACCATTGGCAATGACTGCTTAAAGATTTTTTCGCAGTCTCAGCCATTGCTGCATAAATTAGCTCAGCACCTGAGCAATAGCGCGCGGCTGCAGAGATCTTATCGACTCAAAGCATGTTTCATTGCACCGTATCATGTGCACTCAAGGCCGATGTGGACGCATCAGATAGTCGCTGGATTGCATTTCCTGCAATCGACTCTGGGTTCTCTCAAACTCAAAGCTCAAACGCCCACCTGAATATAGCGACAAAATAGGGAGCTCAGCAGATGCCACCAAATTAACGCAGCGATCATAAAACTCATCGATCAAGTTAATAAAGCGCCTGGCGGCATCGTCGTTATCAACACCCAGCCTAGGAATACCAACCATCACTACTGAATGATACACACGCGCCAATTCAATATAGTCATGAGCGCTTCTAGGCTCTTCGCAAAGCTCAGCAAAACTAACCCAGAGCACATCATCGCTGCGACCAAGCACCTCGACAGCCCTATCATTAATATTAAGCGGCGAGTTTTCCACGCTTTGACCGAGCGTTAACTCATTAAATCGCGCCTGCAAAGCCTGCGCAGTGGCATCGTTTAATGGTGTGTAATACAGCGCCGCCTGCGTTAACACTCGCAATCGATAGTCGATACCGGCATCCACATTGAGCACTCTGCAATGCGTTTGCACTAGCGCAATGGCAGGAAGGAAGCGCTGGCGCTGCAGGCCGTTTTCATACAATCGCTCGGGCACGATATTTGATGTGGCCACCAAGGTCACGCCGCGCGCAAACAAACGCTCGAACAATCCACCTAAAATCATTGCATCAGCAATATCGGTGACGAAAAACTCATCGAAGCAAATAACGACAGCCTCGTCGTGCAAAGTATTGGCAACCTGCGTGAGCGGGTCTTTTGTGCCCTGCAGTTCTTTTAATTGAAGGTGAACTCGCTGCATAAAGCGATGAAAATGCACACGCAGTTTGCGGCGAAACGGCACTGACTCAAAAAATAAATCCATTAGCCACGTCTTACCACGCCCCACTCCGCCCCATAAATACAAGCCTTGCGCGGGCAACTTTTGACGCCTGATTTCTCGCATCCGCGCAGGGCCTCGCACGCGCTGGGCACGCTCATAGCGCGCTAGGAGTTCATCGAACACCTGCTGCAAGCCCTCAACCGCTTCTCTTTGCGCAGGATCAGCGGCGTAGCCCTCTTGTGCTATGAGTAACTCATAGCTTGGCAATGGCCCAAGATGACCACTTCGGTTTTGCACATCAGCCATTACGGCCTTCTCCCTCTTCAATACCGTGGCGAATCCAATCACGCAAATCGGTCAAGCGACCATGGAAAAAATGACTGGCCCCCATCATCACACGATCCTCAATTTCAGCATTTTGCGTTTCCAACCAGTCACTAATCGCCTGTGGATCAACAACCTCATCCTCATTGCCATAAATCACTCGCGCGCCTTCTGGCAACTGAAGACCGATCATTGGAAAGCGCGTCACAGGCGGCGCAATCAGCATCAGCGAGCGGCCACGCAAAGATGCCTGGGTTGCCTTAACCCAAACCATCGCCGCCACAAAGGCACCGAAAGAAAAACCAATAAGCGTAAGTTCTTCAATGCCTAATGTCGCCTGCGCCCAAGCCAGCACCGCCAGCACATCATGCTGCTCGCCCGCGCCATGATCAAACTCTCCGGCACTTTCGCCTACACCACGAAAGTTGAATCTAAGGCTTGCTATGCTGGCATCGCGACACGCTCTATGGGCAGTGAAAATGACCTTATTCTCCATGGTGCCGCCAAATAGCGGATGCGGATGGCAGAGTACTGCCAAGGATTTAGCTCGAGCATGAGGCGGCACAGACAGAATGGCCTGTAACGGCCCCATCGGCCCGGACAGTGTCAGCCGATGATCACCGACAGCGTACTTAAAGGGGGAGTTTTCGTTACCGGCCATGCCGAAGTCCTCTACGTAGATCTTTCGCAAGTAGCGGCGAGAATGGTATAGATACACACATTGATCGCCAACGCTGTTATTTGTATGAATAATACGCGCTTAGGCGGTAGCTCGGCATTTAGCCGATTGGGAGAGTTCAGATGACGGCGTTGTGGAGCACAGTATTCTTTTTCATTGGCGTTGCAGTTGGCGCTTACTACATGAAGCGTCGGACCTCCGATCATCGCAGCCACGAGCTAGAGGCTTTGCTCACCGATCTGCAAAGTCGCCACGAAAACTATCAAAACGATGTACGCACGCATTTCGAACACTCGGCCCAATTAGTGAACGAAATGACACAGCGCTATCGGGAAATTCATGAGCACCTGCGCACAGGCGCTCAAGTACTGTGCAACGACCCTAAGCGCGCCCGAGAAGACAACCCTGCCAATCAGTTTGCTGCACTATCTGGCCCCGCACCAGAACCACAAGCTCCAAATCCATACGCAGGCATTGAGTCGGGCGACTTTTCGTATTATGAGCCACCTCGCGACTACGCCACCAAAGACCCGCTCGATAAAGGGATGCTAGATGAGCGCTACGGATTTAAGTAAGCCTCGCTGAAAATACAGCGCGCCTGCTAGTCAGTCTCAGACGATTGGACGAGCGCCGACCTTACTTTTCGTGCGCCTATAGATTATAATTTTCAGCCGAATTCACACTAAACCATCGTGTGCGTTGGCCTCAGTGGGCCGATTATCGTGGTGGTTTAGCTTTTACCGCCCCATCCAGAGGATTCCACTGTGCTTGAAGCCTATCGTCAGCATGTTGCCGAACGCGCCGCCCTCGGCGTACCCCCAAAACCATTAGATGAAGCACAAGTCGCCGCCCTAGTAGAACTTTTAAAAAACCCACCCAAGGGCGAAGAAGACGTTTTAGTCGACCTACTAGAAAACCGTGTTCCACCAGGCGTTGACCCCGCTGCCTATGTGAAAGCTGGCTTTTTAGCCGCAATTGCTACCGGCAAGACCGAGTCACCTCTCATTAGCAAGCAACGCGCTGTGTATCTGCTCGGAACCATGCTAGGTGGTTATAACGTGGCGCCATTGGTTGCTCTGCTAGACGATGCCAACCTGGCCGTTGAAGCCGCCACTGCGCTGAAAAAGACTCTACTCGTATTTGATGCTTTCCATGATGTCGAAGAGAAAGCTAAAGCCGGCAACGAGCACGCCAAAGGCGTCATGCAATCATGGGCCGACGGCGAATGGTTCACCAACCGCCCAGACGTTGCTCAAAAAATCACCGTCACCGTGTTCAAAGTAACCGGCGAAACCAACACTGACGACCTGTCGCCTGCGCAAGATGCATGGAGCCGTCCAGACATCCCGCTGCACGCTAACGCCATGCTGAAAAACGCGCGTGATGGCATTACTCCCGACAAGCCTGGCGAAGTTGGTTCGATCAAACAGATCGAAGCGCTGAAAGCGAAAGGCCACACAGTCGCCTATGTTGGCGATGTAGTTGGCACAGGCTCAAGCCGTAAATCAGCTACCAACTCCGTGCTATGGCTCACTGGTAATGACCTGCCCTATATTCCGAACAAGCGTGATGGCGGTGTATGTATTGGTAGCAAAATTGCCCCTATCTTCTTCAACACCATGGAAGATGCCGGCGCCTTACCATTTGAGTGTGATGTAAACGCACTAAACATGGGCGATGTCATCGACATCTATCCATTCGAAGGCAAAATCTGCAAGCACGGCACTGACGAAGTTATCGTCAACTTTGAGCTAAAGTCACCTGTACTTCTGGATGAAGTACGCGCCGGTGGCCGTATCAACCTGATTATTGGTCGTGGCTTGACTAACCGTGCTCGTGAAGCTTTAGGTTTGACTGCATCGACGCTATTCCGCCAACCACACCTGCCAACGGATACCAAAAAAGGCTTCACGCTGGCACAAAAAATGGTTGGTCGCGCTTGCAACTTGCCAGAAGGTCTAGGCGTTCGCCCAGGCACCTACTGCGAGCCCAAAATGACCACCGTGGGCTCGCAAGACACTACCGGCCCAATGACCCGCGACGAGCTGAAAGACTTGGCCTGCTTGGGCTTCTCAGCCGACTTGGTGATGCAATCGTTCTGCCACACCGCCGCCTACCCAAAGCCTGTCGACGTTGGCACACACCACACACTGCCAGACTTCATCATGAATCGCGGCGGTGTATCGCTACGCCCAGGCGACGGCATCATCCACTCCTGGCTCAACCGCATGTTGCTACCAGACACCGTTGGCACCGGCGGCGACTCGCACACTCGCTTCCCACTGGGCATCTCCTTCCCTGCCGGTTCTGGTTTGGTGGCCTTCGCAGCCGCTACCGGCGTGATGCCATTAGACATGCCTGAGTCCGTGCTGGTGCGCTTCAAAGGTAAAATGCAACCAGGCATCACGCTTCGTGACTTGGTGCATGCGATCCCTTACTACGCCATTCAAAAAGGCCTGCTTACAGTTGAGAAGAAAGGCAAAATCAACGCCTTCAACGGCCGCATTCTGGAAATCGAAGGCCTAGAAGAGCTGACCGTTGAGCAAGCTTTTGAGCTTTCTGATGCTTCTGCTGAACGCTCGGCTGCTGGTTGCACCATCACGCTGTCGGAAGCCAGTGTCAAAGAGTATCTGAACTCCAACATCACCATGTTGAAATGGATGATTTCCAATGGTTATGGCGACGCTCGCACCATCGCGCGCCGCATTGGCAACATGGAAAAATGGCTGGCCAACCCAAGCTTGATGCGTGCTGACAAAGATGCCGAGTACGCCGAAATCATCGAAATCGATCTGGCCGATGTAAAAGAGCCTGTGCTCTGCTGCCCGAACGACCCTGATGACGCAAAGCTGCTGTCTGATGTTGCCGGCACCAAAATTGATGAAGTGTTCATCGGTTCATGCATGACCAACATTGGTCACTTCCGCGCTGCTGGCAAGCTGCTAGATAAGGTCCCTGGCGGCTCACTGACCACAAAACTTTGGATCGCACCGCCGACCAAAATGGATCAGCATCAGCTCATGGAAGAAGGCTATTACAATATCTATGGCCGTGCTGGCGCTCGTACTGAAATGCCTGGCTGCTCGTTGTGCATGGGTAACCAAGCTCGCGTGGCGCCCAACAGCACCTGCGTGTCGACCTCGACTCGTAACTTCCCCAACCGCTTAGGCCAAGGTGCCGATGTGTTCTTGGCTTCAGCTGAGCTGGCATCGGTAGCTGCGGTGATTGGCAAGCTACCCACCGTGGCTGAGTACATGGAGTACGCCAAGCAAATCGAATCAATGTCAGGCGAGATTTATCAGTACCTGAACTTTGACAAGATGGAAGAGTACACCGAACAAGCAGATAAAATTGACATCGCTCAGCTAACTTAATAGCTGTTGTGATGCACAAAAAAGCCCAGCAATAGCTGGGCTTTTTTGTGGCTAATGAATAATGCAATAGATTACTTAGGGCAACTCAACCTCAAGGCGGAGAGCGCCCTACTGAGCGCAGCCTAACGGGCTTTTACTCAAACCTCGTGCACAAATAGCTCACGCTCAAATCGAACTTGTGGCCAAAACACGCCATCATCAGCGCGCTCACCAGCACCCACGACCATGATAGGGAAGGAGGCATCACCCAAATTTAGTAACTTACGTACACGCACTTCATCGAAGCCCTCCATCATGCATGTGTCATAGCCATGGGCGCGAAAAGCCAAAACCAAATTTTCGCAAGCTAAGGCTGTGCTCTTAGCCGCCCATAACTCAACCTCAGACTTGGTATAAGGGCCACGTGGTACCGCCGCAACTAATCCACCCACTGAGAAAGCGGCCTTTTTCACCATAGCAAAGCTGTTCAGCGGGCCTGGCGCATAGTTATAAGGAATGAGCTGATAATAGCGCTGCACCAGCTTCGGCACATCGGGCATGGGCCATTCGCGCAGCATCTTGCGAGAAAACTCTTCAATGCGATCGGTGCGCGCAACACAAACAATGAGCTCCGCCGCGGTTTTAGCCGCTAGCTGGCTCATGCAAGCCTTCACTAATTTGGCTTTTTTATCTTTCGAGCGAACTACAAAAAACTCCCATGGCTGCAGGCCTGATGAACAAGGTGCCAGCAATGCCATATCCAAACAATCATCCATGACCGCTTGCGGAATTGGTTTATCGGTAAATTTACGCACGGAGCGGCGGCTAATCACCACTTGGCGAAATGACTCTAGATCAATGCCCGTTGATGCTGGTTCGTGATAACGCGTTTTACCATTGATAGAAACCACGGCAGGCTTAGGATTTTTTACAGACTTAGCGGACATACTGATCTCTTTCATACTAAAGTTGGACAACGCTAGCTAAGCTCATTGACACTGTCAAACTGACGGAAACAATGAGTGTGACATTTTGCAGCCGCATGATAACCTTACATTTGTCGGATTAATAATCGGAATTTCTACCTTATGACCAGCTCACATCACGACATCATTGTTGTTGGCAGCGGATTTTCAGGCCTAGGTATGGGCATTTTCTTGAAAAAGTCCGGGCGAAATGACTTTCTTATTCTAGAGAAGTCGAACGACTTTGGTGGCACATGGCTTGATAACAACTATCCAGGCGCCGCCTGCGATGTGCCATCACATATGTATTCATACTCTTTCGAGCAAAATCCTAATTGGTCGCGCTTTTACTCAGGCCAAGCTGAAATTTTGGCGTATATGCAAAAATGTGCTCGCAAATACGATCTATACCCGCACTTTCGAGGCAATAGCGAGCTGATTGAAGCGCGCTGGAGCGATGCTGAAAAACACTGGCAACTGAAAACAGGCGATGGCAAAGCATATACAGCGCGCGTGGTGATCTCTGGGATTGGTGGTTTAAGCCGCCCAGCCCTGCCCAATGTAAAAGGTTTAGATAACTTCAAAGGCATGCTATTCCACTCCGCACGCTGGAATCATGACTATGATCTTACAGGCAAGCGTGTAGCCGTTATTGGCACTGGAGCTAGTGCCATCCAGTTTGTGCCGCAAATTGCACCGAAAGTGGATGAGCTAGTACTGTTTCAGCGCACACCACCTTGGCTGGTGCCAAAACCGGACGGAGTCATTAATGCCGGCGTGAAAAAACTGTTTAGTTTTCTTCCGACCTCACAAAACATAGTGCGCGCTGGTATTTACTGGCAGGCCGAAGCATTCGCTCTAGGCTTTGTGCATCCAAAACTCATGGTGGCTATTGAGAAGCTAGCGCGATGGCATTTGAAAAAGCAGGTCAAAGACCCTGTACTGCGCGAAAAACTGACACCTAACTACACCATCGGTTGTAAGCGTGTGTTGTTTTCTAACAACTACTACCCTGCCTTGACTCGTGACAACGTCAATGTCATTGCCACCGGAGTAAAAGAGGTTCGCGCCAACAGCATCATCGACTCCAATGGCCAAGAGCATCAGGTAGACGCCATCATCTGCGGCACCGGTTTTGATGTTAAAGATCCATTAGGCCCACTACATTTATATGGCCGTGATGGCATTGAAACTCGCTCTAAAGAAGGCGGACTAAGTGCTTACTTAGGCACAACACTAAAAGATTTACCGAACTTGTTCATGTTGCTTGGCCCCAATACTGCACTCGGACATAACTCGATTATCTTTATGATTGAGCAACAAATTCGCTATGCTATCAGTTGCTTAGATGAGATGGATAAGCGTGGCGCCGCTGAAATATCAGTCAAGCCCGAAGTGCAAGACGCTTATAATGAGCGCATTCAAGCTGAGCTGCAGAAAATGGTCTGGAGCGAAGGCGGATGTAAGAGCTGGTATATCGACGAAGATGGTAAGAACTTCACTATTTGGCCTGGTTTTACATGGAAATATTGGATGCACATGCGCAAGCCTAATTTCCGCCACTTCCAGTTTAAGAAAGCCTAAACCGATATATTTGATATTAAAAAGCCGCTACTAAGCGGCTTTTTAATTCAAGTTTTACAAGCTATTGGCTAGCTAAATAAGCACTTAGTGGCCGCGCGTAAGTTCATGAATTTTCGCTATATAGCGCGGCATCATGCCAATATCCTCGAAAATTTCCTCACCCTCTTCGACGCGAATCACACGCGTGCCTTTCTGGTAAGGCATGCGCGTTTCCAGCTCAAACAAGCCATGATGCAAAACGCTGGCAATAATCTCTTGCTCGCTAAGGTTATAAACAGCTGCAAGCGCCTGAATTTTAACGCGATCAGTATCGAATACACTAACCTGCATAGGCACTTTTTGCCGGTGTAATAACTGCCGAGCTTCCCATTCTTGAATTAGCTCTGCAAAGGCGCTGTGCGACATAATCATCTCTCCGAGGCACTTCAACCCAACTCTAGTCGGATAGATCAACCATACTCCGGAGATGTCTAGGCAGCACTACCTCTCATCTGCTCAATGCTGCCTTTGGCACCATTGCACACTTATTAAGCTTTAGCCGATTAAAAACGAGGAAATAACCGCCCAAACCTGCTCAGGGCGCTCGACTTGCGGGTAATGACCAAGTTTAGGCAAAACAAAAGCATCTGGCTGCGCAATTAACTCGCGGTAGCGCGCAATCATGTGGGCACCGGAAATCGGGTCATCGGCGCCCGCCACGACGCGAATTGGGCACCGACTGTGCTGCAGCGCCCCGACCCATCGCGCCCGCTGCTGCAGGCGCTCAGCCATATAGCCGATGAGCTGCGGCATGCGCAAATGCCCGTCGTTGTGCCTCAGCAGGGCCCACATATCGCTCACCGCCTCATCAGGCAGCTGATGGCAGCATGCCGCCTGCAAGCGCTCAATAAACACATCACGGCGCATCAGGCGAGCAAGCAAGGGGCCTAATGGACTGGCCAGCAGCTTTTGCGTCAGGAGTGCGCGATGAGTTTCTGGAAATAGCCCGCCATTAAGCAGACAAACACGGTCTATGACGCCATGGCCACTACCATCGAGCTGGCGCGCCAAGAGCTCTTGCGCCACCGTATCGCCAATGTCATGAGCAAGAATATGGTAGCGCTCAACGCCCTCGGCACGCAGCAGTGCTTCTACGCGATCGGCTTGATCAAAAATACTGTAGTGATGCCGCTTAGGTTTGGCACTGAGGCCAAAGCCAAGAAAATCGATGGCATAGCAGCGAAAATGTGCCGTGAGCTGAGGCCAGAGCGGCGCCCAGTCAGCACTCGAGGTGGGAAAGCCGTGCAGGAGTAGCAAGACGGGACCGGTACCGGCCACTTGCACAAAGTGGCGCTGGCCTTTGAGCTCGCGATAATCACCGCTGTGCTCCCACGCTTGCAATGCTGGTGAAAACGTCATGCGTCAAAATCTCCCCGCACACCTGCAAGCGTGTGTTTCAACCCCATCCAGCAGCGCTTAAAAGATAAATATCCACGCCAAGAGACCACCGAGAATTAACCATTTCAGCACGTAATACAGCGTGCGGTTGGTCTTTTTCAGCGCCTTCGCACGCAAGCGTAATAAGTATAAATAGCTAAAAGCCTTGTTGATGCCGCCGGTTTTATCGCTATCAGTATTTGGCGAACTCGCTGCTGTCATCACCGTGCGAGCAAACCAATGGTTAAACGCTTGCGCCCAACGCCGAGTCATCGGCCGCTCAATATCGCATAACAAGATAATTCGGTTTTCGTCAGTCATGTTTTCGGCGTAATGAATATAGGTTTCATCAAACATCACACCCTCGCCGTCGCGCCAGCTATAGCGCTCGCCATCAACGTCGATAAAGCAGCGATCATCGTTAGGTGTGATCAGGCCTAAGTGGTAACGCAAAGAGCCGGCAAACGGGTCGCGATGGCGCACCAAACGACTGCCCGGTGGAAGTTCAGTAAACATAGCCGCTTTCACCGAATCTAGGCCACGCACCAAGGCCGTGGTTTTCGGGCATAACTCAGCCGCTGATGGATGGCCATCTTCATACCATTTCAAATAAAAACGCTTCCAACCGACTTTGAAAAAGGAGTTAAAGCCGGCGTCGTTGTATTCAGCCGATGCCTTGATCAAGCCTTTCTCGCCCAAGGCTCTAGCCTCATCGCGAATCTCTTCCCAATGCTCAGCAAGCACCGCAACTTCAGGGAAATGATCTTGCGACAGATACGGCGTGGTCGGTACTTTCGACCACCAATACATGATGACGTTGATTGGTGCCATCAAGGTGGAATGATCGAAAAACTGCCGCGAAAACTTGTGCTTCACCTTGCCGCGGCGCTGCACATAGATGGCCGACGCAATGAATATCGCGAGAATTATCCACTTCATATTTGCTTACTCAATAAGTACAACTAGACGCCGCTATTTTACCTTGCAATATGGCGCCAAAGCCACGAAGTACTACCACATCAAATCGTCAGGAATGACATAGTCAGCATATGGGTCATCATCCGCAACAGCCTGCGCGTGGCGGTCGACCTTCAGCACCACGCGGGCGCTATCACGTTGTGCAATTTTCTCTGCAATAGCTGTCGGCACTAAGGCGAATTCCGTTGATGTCACAGCGCCAATACGCACAATAGCAATCTGGCCTCGGGCCAACTGATCGATTTGCGCAGGGCGCAGCCAAAGTTTGCGAACTTTACTGCCATCGGCAAATTGATAGGGTTGATCGCCGCCACTACGATCGATCTGATGCACTTCAATCAGCTGTCGAATTTGCGCAACGATAGCTTTTTCAGCTTGAGCATCTTGCTGCGCTTTATTGGCTGCCTGATCACGCGCCAATTGCTCAGCTCGTGCCTGCTTAACCAGCTCAGCGGCCGGCACTTCTTCATGTCGACCTTTGGCAGCTTGACGCTTGGCATGATCGGCTTGTCGCGCACGCTTAGCATTGGCCAATCCGGCTTGCATTAACTGATCCTTCAAGGAGGCCATGTTTAGATCCCCTGCTCAGCCAATATCGCCTCGATGCGACCAGACTGATAAAACGGTAGCAGCTGGGGCCGCACGATACCGTCTAGTAGTGACGCTTTGTGCAATGCAGCCATTGCCGGTGGGGCAAAACGGGAAAGCTCAGTGAAAATCATCTCGCGCGTCACGCCAACTTCGTCGAGCAAAAACTGCAACGTGGCATCCTGATATTTTTCGAAGAAGCTATTAATGGCAACCTCAAGTAAGACGCTGTAATACGGTGTATGACGCAGCTCCCCACGCCAGAACTCATAACCAATAACAAATATTTCCTCAAGGCTTGCCGCACTCACATATTGACGGAAGCGGCTGGCAGGCCAATGCTTAATATCGGCCCAAACATCAAGCGCAATACGGCGAACAGTTTCGTCGTTAAGTTTGGCCTTGAGTGACTCCTCGCTTGTCCGCAAAGTGGCTTTCGTGCTTTTGCGCACATAAGCCTGCAAGCCTTCATCTAATGACTTTTCCAGGCCCGGCGAGGCTTTACTCAGCACCGACTTGCCTAGGCCCATTAATGCCGAGGCTCCTGGAATACCTTTAGCAGCGGCATTACCTTGCGCCAAATAGCCTTTGATGCCACGCGAAATAAGATCTGCCGACATCTCCACCAATAAAGGGTTACCCAAGACAGCATGAATAAGTTTGTCGCGCAACTCATGCAGCTCAACAGCTTTGTTGATGATTTCGCGCGCTTGTTTGTCCGAGACTATATCGCTGAGCTTAGTGTCATCGTGTATTGGATGCGCATGCAAAACGCGCGCGATGTCACCAACCAACTCTGGAATGCCACCCGACATCGGCATATCAACAGCATAAGCACGTGCAGTGGCCAGAATTTGCTCTTTGCTAACCATTTGCGTGAGCTTGAGCTTCTTGGCGTTAACCAAGTCAGCATCAAGTTCATTAGACAGATGATCTAATAAGCCCTCGCCAGTGAGTAAGGCCATTGAGTGCGAAACATGCGCCTCATATAGCGCCGTAACGACTGGATGCGTGGGAGTTTTTTTCTTGGTCATGATGAGCCAGCCTATATTTAGATTGCGTAGTTTGCTTTCAAATAAGACAAAATCGCTTCGGACTCAAAAAGCTCAGTGCCGGTATTAGGATCTTGCAAAAATGGCAGCTGCACACGGCCATGCTTTTGCATAAATTGCTCACGCTTGCCGCCAGCTTTTGGCACATAAGGGCCAGGCTTCAGACGCTGTACCGCAGGCCCAATTTCAGTCCAATGCTCTTTGCCTAAGTTATGTAGGCTATACGGAATCTCTAACTCACAGAGCAACTCGCGCACTGGACGGGAGTATGGACTGGTTTCAAAGCTCCACAATGCCAGTGGCTGCTTTGGTGCTCGCGAAGGCTTCACACGCAAGCCCGCAGTCGCCCGAGTAGCACTAGCTAATATGCTACTTGCCGTGTGTAGCGGCGATTTTTTATAAGCAGCCGGCGCTGGGCGATTAGCGTAGGCACGAAATAAGTAATCAATGATCGCACCCGACTCATAAAGCACGGTGCCGGTATTAGGATCTTGCAGTAAAGGAAACTGTAGCTTGCCGCCAATCTCAATGGCCTGCGCACGAAAGCGCGTGCCGTTTTTCGGGCATGGTCGAATATCTAAGTCTAAGTGCAAGGCAGTCGCCGCCTCACGCACCATTCGGCAATATGGGCAGTTTTCGATATCAAACAGTACGGGGCGATGCTCGGGCTGCTTGAAGAAGGCGCGCCCAGCACCGCCGCGCCAACCAGCAGCGGTTGAGGTCAAAACTGAGCTTAAAATATTGAGCTGATGAGCGAATGACATGAGATACATCCCGCGAACAAAATGAAGGCGATGACTTTGCCACAACGCTGCGTTGACGCCAAACGCATTCGCTCACGGCATTTAGGCCACTGCCAATGACTGAATAGTCGTTATAGTTCGCACATTGTTTGTACGCGCTGTAAGCACTCAGGCCGTTTGCTTGAATACTTCCCGCTGCTCAGGAGCCATTTATGCCACGCCCAACATTGCCCGAACGCCTTAGCCAGTCGCTACAGCAGCAGCGGCACAAGTTAGCAGAACGAACTGCTGTGCTACGCCGCGAAGGCAGTCGCGTATTGACCAATGCTAATGATCGCTTTCTTCGCACGCGCGAACTCACGTTATCAGATCAAACGCCTTATGAGGTATTGCACGACAATGGCTTGGTGAAACTGCGCCATTATTTACCCCTCACCGACACCGAGATCCCACTCGGCAATGGCACCTTGGCGGTAAACCCTAAGCGCCATCGCGTGCCAGTAGTGTTAGTGCCGCCACTCGCGGTGAACATGAACATCTATGACTTCTTCCCCGAACGCAGCTTGGTCAGGTTTCTGTTAGCCCATGGCTTCTCAGTGTATTTGATTGACTGGGGCCGACCCACATTGCGCCATACGCACTACAACCTAGAGACTTATATTGCCGACTTTATGCCGGATTATTTAAGCCATATCCGCCGCCATGCTGGAGTCGAAGAGCTCAGCTTGCACGGATGGAGCATTGGCGGTGTGTTGTCATTGGGCTATGCCGCACTCAGCAAGGACACAAACATTCGCAACTTGGTTATTGTTGGCACGCCAATCAACGGTCACGCCTCTGGCGCACTCGGCAAAATGTATCAGCGCCTTGCAAAACAAGCGGCTTGGGTGCGCAAACACACTGGCTTTCGGGTACACAAACTTAGCCCTCGCCTGCTTCATACGCCGGGCTGGATCAACTCGCTATCATTCAAAATGCTCAGCCCGGCCAATAGTCTGCTGGGCTACTGGGAGCTAATCACACGTTTGGATGACCGCGAATTCGTTATCAATCACGCCACCAACGGCGCATTTCTTGATGATATGGTGGCTTATCCCGGTGGAGTTATCCAAGACATGATAATTCGTATTTGGCTTGATAATGACCTTGCTGACGGCCGTATTCGCCTTGGTAAGCAGCAGATAGACTTTGCCGACATCAAGGCATCCTTACTGGCCTTTGCTGGCAAGCAAGACACCATGGTCACTGCCGATGCCATGCGCCCACTACCCGACTTAATCAGCAGTGATGACGCCACATTAGCGCTAATTTCCGGCGGCCATATGGGCATACTAGCCGGCAGCAATACGCCAACTGAAGCGTGGCCACAACTCGCTGAATGGCTTGCGCCCCGCTCTCAATAATCAGAAGCATTCGATTATCTGATAGATTTAATCAGAATTACCCGATGGTTCTGATTAACTTTTCACCTAAAATGCACACTAAATCGGCGATAATTTAATCTTCGCGCTCGTCGCCTCAACCCCGATAAGAGAATTGATCATGTCTAACGTAGCCCAAGAAACCGTCCTAAGCGTTCATCACTGGAATGATACTTTGTTCAGTTTCACCACCACACGTGATCCCGGCCTACGCTTTCACAATGGCCACTTCGTCATGATCGGCTTAGAGACTGAAGGCAAACCGCTGATGCGCGCTTACTCCATCGTTAGTGCCAACTACGAAGAACATCTCGAGTTTTTCAGTATTAAAGTGCCCGATGGCCCACTGACTTCACGCCTACAACACTTGCAGCCCGGCGACACCCTGATGGTCAGCCGTAAGCCCACTGGCACGCTAATCATGGACAACCTGCTGCCCGGCAAAACGCTGTATATGTTGTCGACTGGCACGGGCTTAGCGCCATTCATGAGTATCATCAAAGACCCTGAAGTCTATGAGCGCTATGACCATGTTGTGCTTTGCCACGGCGTGCGCGAAGTCAGCGAGCTGGCCTATGCTGACTTCATCTCCGAGCAACTACACGACAACGAGTTCTTTGGCGCGGAGTCACGTAAAAAGTTAATTTACTACCCCACGGTGACGCGCGAAGAGTTTCGCAACCAAGGCCGCCTAACCAATCTTATCGAGTCAGGCAAACTTTTCAGTGATATTGGTCTACCACCCTTAAACCCTGAAACTGATCGCGTGATGATGTGCGGTAGCCCGAGCATGCTGAAAGACCTGGTGGCCATGCTTGAAGAACGCGGCTTCACCGAATCGCGCCATGGTCAACAAGCGCACTACGTTATTGAGCGCGCATTTGTTGAGAAATAAGCTCAGCGTTTAAGTAATCCCCGAGCTTAGCGAGAAACAAAATGCCCGTCGTCTGTAAACAGGCGGCGGGCACGATCGAAATAGCGCATCCAATAACGATTAGTCAGCGGATCAATGCGAATCACGGCGCCTGTACGCGGTGCATGCACGAAGCGATTGTCGCCAATATAAACACCGACATGATTGATCGCGCGGCTATTGCCTAAGCGAAAAAACAGTAAGTCGCCAACGACCAGCTCTTTCTCTGTGACATCGCGGCCGGCTAGGTTTGCCATTTGCGCCGCTGTTCGTGGCAGCACGACATTGCTAACACCACGATAAATATACTGCACCAAGCCCGAGCAATCGAAACCCTCCTCAGGCGAAGTACCACCCCACTTATAGGGCGTACCCATCAACGTTAATGCCGTCATGACCATGTCGTCGGCGGCGGCTGGTGATACAAGGCGGCTGTCAGCAAACTTAGGTGCTGCATTACTTAGTGTGCGCGGACCATCGGCCCACGATGTCGAACTCATTAACATCAGTCCAACCATGCCTAAAACGCTTCGATGAAGGCCGTTTTTCATGGTGTAAATCCTCTTTTATTTTGCGAGGTGCGCATGGATTTTGCGCCCTCAACCCGCTATGTTGCAGGCTATTAGTTATTATCATTTCGCAAGCAACTGCTTGCGAGCGGGAGTCCTAAATGAGCCACCCTGCCGAGGCGCTTTTAAACGCTCAGCTGCAATTTTTTCTACAAGACTTCAGCGGTGATGCACTTCGCACACACCTAGACATCGAAGCCAACGCTTACTGCGACTTACTAGAAACTATCAGCGCTCGAGACTTACTTAGTGAAAACCAAGTCATCGCATGGATAGAACGCAATATCTTAAGCTATTCGCCAACCGACACAATGCGCGAACAAGCCGTAATGTTGGTGGAACTTGGGTTAAATAACCCCACTCACCAGCAACAACCCATGCGGCAGCTCATTAATAAACAAATTTACGACTTAATGGTACAGCGCTTAGTCGAAAGACCAGCATTACGCCAAGAGCTCATTCACAGCGCGCTTAGCAGCCCGGTCTATACACGCGTACTTTCCGATGTGGTTTACCACAGCATCGTCGATTATTTAACAACAGATAATGCTATCGCGCGTCGCGTCCCCGGCTTTAGTTCTTTAGTCAAGGCTGGTCGCGACATGTTAGGCCGAATGGGCCGTTTAGATGAAACTATCGAACAAGCCATCAAGGCGTATTTATCGCGCAATATTTCAGCCACTGCCAAATTTAGTGAGCAGCTGCTTGATAAAGCCTTAAACAATGATGCTATCGCCCAGTATGCCGAGCTAGTTTGGCCACGCTTAGAGGCTTATCAGCTGGGCCAAGCGACGCGGCATTTAGAGATTCAAGGCTTAAGCTATTTGGCCGTGCTGTACTGGAATCAAATTCGCCAAACAGACTATATGAAGCAGCAAGTCAGCTTATTGGTGCAGGCTTGGTTCGATCACGCTGGTGATATGCCGGCCATGCACTTTCTGCGCCTAATGGGCATTGAACGCGACCATATTGCACGTGAAGTTGTTGCAATTGGCGAGCCTATGGTCAAGGCGCTGAATGACTCCGGCTATATTGAGCGGCGCTTAAAAGAGCACTTCACGCGCTTCTTCGATGCAGCCGAAACACGAGCCTTGATACAAGACCTCATTGGAAAACAGGCATGAACTTAGCGGATATTCGGCTTGAGTATGGCCTCAAAGGCCTAAGCCCAGAACAATGCCATGTCGATCCGTACAGGCAGCTTCAGCATTGGCTTAATGAAGCAGTAGATGCTGGCCTGCCAGATGCGACAGCCATGCATTTGGCCACGGTAGACTCAAATGCTCGGCCTTCAGGACGAATCGTTTTATTGAAAGGCATTGCTGATGGTGCCGTGCATTTCTACACCAATTATGACAGCCGCAAAGGCCATCAATTGGCAACAAATCCTTATGCCGCTAGCACCTTCTTCTGGCCCGAGCTTGAGCGCCAAGTGCGCATTGAAGGCCGTGTAGAAAAGCTTCGCGCTAGTGACTCTGATACCTACTTCGCCTCGCGGCCGTATGGCAGCCAAATCGGCGCATGGGTTTCTGCACAAAGCCAAGCGCTGGAGGCTCCCGAACTGCTATTAGAACGAGAGCGTGAGCTAAAGGCAAAGTATCCCGTTGAAGTACCTAGGCCTCCGCATTGGGGCGGCTATAGACTGGTGGCCGATCGCATGGAGTTTTGGCAAGGTCGTCCAAGTCGCCTGCATGATCGCGTGCTGTATTTACCGACGGGTGATGATGCTTGGCACCGTAGCCGACTTCAGCCTTAAACTTGTTTTAGGCTGGGCTATCGCAATCGATAAATTCGTGGCTTAAGCCTAAGTTTTCCGCGCACCATTCACCCAGCGCCCGCACGCCATAGCGCTCGGTGGCGTGATGGCCAGCGGCAAAATAATGCAGGCCGCATTCGCGCGCGACATGTACCGTGGGCTCAGAAATTTCGCCACTAATATAGGCATCCACACCATGGCTTGCGGCCCGCTCAATAAACCCTTGAGCACCGCCAGTGCACCATGCCACGCGCTGAATTAGCGCCGGCCCGCCAGCGACATGCAGCGGCTTACGTTGTAAGACATGCGCAATATGCTCCGCAAAAACCTCGGCAGTCATGGGTTTTTCTAGGCGCCCGACATCACCAACTTGGCGCGGATCATCATATAAAGCACATTCACGCAGCAAACCTAAACGCCGCGCCAGCTGCGCGTTATTACCAAGTGTAGGGTGAGCATCAAGTGGCAAGTGATAGGCGACTAAAGAAATGTCATGCGCTAACAATTTGGCCAAGCGTCGACGCTTCATGCCCACCACAGGTGCTGCTTAGCCTTTCCAGAAATAGCCGTGATGCACCAAGATTGCATCGGCACTTGTAGCAATGGCTGCATCAATTAATGCCTCACTGGCTGTCACGCCACTGACAATTTTACGTACCTCGTCTCGGCCCTGAACCTGAAGCCCGTTGGGGCAATAATCCGTAAATTTTTCTGCGCTTAATTCGTCATCGAGCCGCGCCACTAATGCGTTTAATCGCATGCAATCTCCTTGATGTGCTTGATGCCATGACATCGAGCCCGTACTGTAATGCCCTGCTTGAATAGCGAGAAGGATAAATTATGCGCGCTACAACTGCACTTCCATGGATTTTATTGGCCGGCGTTGTCGGCTATGTTGGTGTTGAGAAGCAATGGCCAGATGCGTTTTCAAGCTCGCCCACTCCCGCTCCAATAACCTTGAATTTGCCGCAACCATCCGAAAGCGCAACCCCGTCAGAATTAAGCGGACCAATTTCCTACGCACCGGCTGTTGCTAGGGCTGCACCCGCAGTAGTAAACATTTACACCACGCAAACTGTGAAACAAAACATCGATCCATTTTTGGAGCAATGGCTACGCTTTCATGGTCAAGCGGCACCACGCGAGCGCTCGGCATCGAGCTTAGGTTCCGGCGTGATCGTTTCACACGATGGCTATGTGCTGACCAATGCGCATGTTGTTGCCGGTGCCGATGAAATCCTTGTCTCCACCCATGATGGCCGCGAAGTCCAAGCCAAGCTCATTGGCACAGACCCAGACACCGACCTCGCGGTGCTTAAAATCTCGCTGAGCAACCTACCCGCCCTACCTTTCCGCCAAAACCCAAGTGCGGTTGGTGATGTCGTGCTAGCTATCGGCAACCCATTTGGTGTTGGTCAAACTGTGACTCAGGGCATCATCTCGGCACTTGGCCGCAGTGGCTTAGGCATCAATACCTATGAAGACTTTATTCAAACCGACGCCGCAATTAACCCGGGCAACTCCGGTGGCGCGTTAATTGATGTACAAGGTAACTTAATGGGCATTAATACCGCCATCTACTCACGTTCTGGCGGCAGCATGGGTATCGGCTTTGCTATTGCAGCACCCATTGCTCAGCAAGTTTTGCAAGAAATTATCGCTCATGGCCATGTTGTACGCGGCTGGCTGGGCATTGAGATTGCAGGACAAAGCCATCGCGACGGCCCACCTAGCCGACAAAAAGATAGCCAAGTCACCGTCGCCGCCGTGATGAAAGGTGGCCCTGCAGATCGCGCCGGCCTTAAGCCGGGCGATGAAATCATCAATATCGAAGACAAAGATGTGGTCAGCGCGGACCAAGTCATCCGACAAATTGGCGGCTATAAGCCCGATACCAAAGTTGCTATTGTGGTGCGCCGAGGAAGCGCAGAAAAAACACTAACGGTAACGATGGGCGAACGACCAAAGGCGAAGTAGCCTGCATTCGTTAATTGACACGCTTAAGTGATTATCTCGCTAAGCGCGTCAATTAACGCAGTATGCTGGTCTGGCGTACCCACCGTGATGCGCAAAAAGTTATCGATGCGTGGCTTATTGAAATGCCGTACCACCACTGCCCGCTCACGCAGCGCCTGCGCTAAGTCGGCACCGCTATATTTGGAATGTTGAGCAAAGACAAAATTCGCGCCCGATGGCAGCACGTCAAAACCCAAACGCTCAAGCTTCGCCGTTAAGCTCTCGCGCTGCATAATGACCATCTGCTGCATCGAATCAAAATAGGCTTTATCTTCAAATGCGGCCTGCGCACCGGCCAATGCAACGCGGCCTAGCGGGTAGGAGTTGAAGCTATTTTTGATACGCTCTAAAGCCTCAATTAAGTGCGGCTGACCAATCGCCAAGCCCACACGTAAACCGGCGAGCGCACGTGATTTCGATAGCGTCTGCGTGATCAATAAGTTGTCGTAGCGACCCACTAAGGCCACGGCAGACTCGCCGCCAAAATCAATATAGGCCTCATCCACTAAAACCACGACATCGCGATTGGCTTGCACGATGTGCTCAATCGCATCCAAGGCCAATACACAGCCCGTGGGCGCATTGGGGTTTGGGAAAATCACACCGCCATTGGCGCGCGCATAATCGGCAGGGTTAATGGTGAAGCTATCGGTCAGCGGCACGGTCTCGTAGGCAATGTCATAGAGCTGGGCATAGACCGGATAAAAGCTGTAGCATATGTCGGGAAACAGCAGCGGCTTGTCGTGCTGAAATAGGCCGTGAAACGCGTGTGCCAGCACTTCATCGGAGCCGTTACCAACAAACACCCACGACTTATCGCCACCCTGAGCGGCTAGGTCGTAATAGTCCGCGATGGTTTGACGCAGCGCATCGGCGTTGGGGTCAGGATACAAACGCAGGTCATCATTGAGAGCCGCTTGCATGGCAACGATGGCTTTCGGCGATGGCCCGAAGGGATGCTCATTGGTGTTGAGCTTGACTAGGTTGCTGATCTTCGGCTGTTCGCCCGGCACATAGGGCACCAACTCGCGCACACGCGCACTCCAAAAACGGCTCATCGCGTTTGATACTCCTAGAAAGTCTTCGCCCGAAGCGTTTCAATCAGCCTTGGGCAATAAGCGATATTCGGCCGAACGCGCATGCGCCGTTAAGCCCTCACCTCGTGCCAATACCGACGCCACCGCGGCCAGTGTTGACGCACCCTGTGGCGAACAACCAATGAGGCTGCTGCGCTTTTGAAAATCGTAAACACCTAACGGCGACGAGAAGCGTGCAGTGCCCGAGGTTGGCAATACGTGGTTGGGTCCAGCGCAATAGTCGCCCAGAGCCTCTGGCGTGTGGCGGCCCAAGAAGATAGCGCCGGCATGGCGAATCGATGGCAATAAAGCCTGAGGATCGGCCACCGACAGCTCTAAATGCTCGGGCGCAATGCGATTAATCAGCGCCAATGCCTCTGTTTCATCGGCCACTAAAATCAAAGCACCCCGATCACGCAGTGACGTGGTGGCTATGTCTACACGATCCAAGGTTGGCAACAAGCGCTCGATTGAAGCCTCAACGGCATCCAAATACGATTCATCGCATGCAATCAATAAGGACTGCGCTTGCTCGTCATGTTCGGCCTGCGAAAACAGGTCCATGGCGATCCAATCTGGGTCGGTTTGGCCATCGCAATAAATCAAAATCTCTGATGGTCCAGCAATCATATCAATGCCAACTTGACCAAAGACATGACGCTTGGCGGTGGCAACATAAATATTACCTGGACCCACAATGTTATCCACGCGCGGCACAGACTCGGTGCCATAAGCCAACGCCGCCACCGCTTGCGCGCCACCTAGCATAAACACGCGATCGACCTCGGCCAAATGCGCAGCAGCAAAGACTAATTCATTAATTTCACCGCGCGGCGTCGGCACCACCATGATGACCTCCGCCACACCTGCGACCTTCGCCGGTAGCGCGTTCATCAATACTGATGAAGGATAAGAGGCTTTACCGCCAGGCACATAAATGCCGACACGATCAAGCGGCGTGACTTGCTGGCCTAGCACCGTGCCATCAGCCTCAGTGTACTGCCAAGATTCTTGCACCTGATGCGCGTGATAGCGTCTGATGCGCTCAGCCGCTTGTGTTAGCGCATCGCGCTCGGCAGATGGTAGGCCATCATAAGCTTGCTTTAAGCGCTCAGGACTGACAAATAAATCCGCCATAGTCGCGGCGTTAACTTGATCAAACTGATTACTGAATTCGACTAAGGCCGCATCACCCTCAGCACGCACACGCGCAATGATGTCGATAACACGCGCTTGCACAGCAGCATCAGACACGCCTTCCCATGCCAACAAGGCATCGAGCTGCTGATTAAAATTCGCGTCGCGGCTATCGAGTCTTTTCATGCCCTACCTATCCAAAATATGTCACCTACCAATCTTAGGCAGGCACGCACTCGCGCGCATCCACTGCGGCCTGTAATTTGGCTACTAATGGTGCAATCTGCGCCTGTT